>CAYNBU010000007.1:21937-27649 GCA_964395925.1 uncultured Candidatus Saccharibacteria bacterium | reverse complement strand
CAAACAGCACCACGAAAGCGATGAACTTACCTTTGGTGCTGCTGAGAAAGCTAAACCTGCTCGATTTCTTCCGAGATTTAGCTCCCGTTTTAGGTTTATATGAGGTTTTTGGTTTCATACACAGATTTCCTGATTTCAGTTTATAACTAACTGTATTGAAGCATATTGTTTATGGTAATGCTAGTGTTTCGATATGCTGGGGCATGGGTCGGCTCCAGTCTGGTTGATGTTCGTTCATGGTGTTCTCCTTGTATAGAATTTGAAATTAAAAAACCGCCTGTTCGGCGGTTTGCTGTTGCAATGATGTTTTATTTTATGACACAGTCACATAGTCCGCCGAATAATAGGGGACCAGATAGGTTTGAGCTGTGGTTAGGTTTACCATGTGTTCGAATATACAACTAGTTTTTTAGTTTGTCAAACTTCTTTGGCTAGCGCCGAATGGGCTGGCCGTACTTTTTGGCCAGAGCTTCGACATCGGGGATGCCAAATTCTTCGGCAGCTGCTTGTAACTTCTCAGCCTGTCCGGGGAGGCCTTTTGAAAGCCGCGCCACAAACGGTTCGTAGGCATTGAACGTGGGGTTCTTGCTATGGAAGCGATCTGCGTAGCACACCAAACGTGCCTCTAGTGTGGCAGGTTCGTAGTCGTTTTGCGGCATGCCAAAGCCTTGCTGTATGATTTCTTCTTTGGTGAGACCCATGAGCACATGGGTGCGGATCATGTCGGCGATGCGCGAGTCGAAGCCTTCTTCGATTGCTAACGCCGCACCAAATACCGCGTGCTGCTTATAGTTGTGTTCGTTGCCGTCTAGGCCGTTGCCATCGAATATAGCGTAGGTGCCGATGTCATGCAGCAAGCATGCGGCCTCGAGCAGTTCGAGGTCAACATCAAGGTCATTTTGCTCCACACACCACCGGGCAATCTCTGCCACAATTTGGCAATGTTCGTACACGAGTTTGTAGACGTGATCATTCTGCGCGTAGCGCCGATGCACCGCTTCAATTTGGGATTTTGTTGGAATCATTTTTGAAGTATAGCAAACTCACAAAAGTTTCAGCCGCAAAAGTTTAAGTATCAGAGGTGTTACTGGTAAAATAAAGCAAGTATGAGTAACAAGAAGAGTGATAACCTCAAAGACATTCAAGCCCGCAAGGGTGATCATATTCGCCTGTGCCTCGACCCGCGGTCGCAGGCCGATGCTTCTGTTTTCGACGCCTATCGCCTGCCGTACACTGCCCTCCCCGAACTGTCGCTGGATGACGTCGACACTTCGTTTAACCTGTTCGGCAAGCGCCTTTCGACTCCTTTGGTTATTGCTTCGATGACCGGCGGTTCGGAACACGGCCGTGCTATTAACACCAACCTTGCCCTGGCTGCCGAGCAATGTGGTGTTGCTATGGGCTTGGGGAGCCAGCGCATTGGGCTCGAAAAGCAAGATGCTCAAGATACCTTTAAGCTCGTTCGCAAGTGTGCCCCCAATGCTTTTATCATGGCGAATATGGGTGCGGTGCAGCTCAACTACGGGCATAGCGTGGATAGCTACCGCAAGATTATCGACGTGGTACAGGCAGATGCGCTGTATCTGCATCTGAACCCGCTGCAAGAAGCATTGCAGCCTGGCGGCGACATCGACTTTGGCGGTTTACTCAAGAAGATCCAAAAACTTGTTTCGAGTGTTAATGTACCGGTGTTCGTAAAAGAAGTTGGTCATGGCATTTCGGGCGAAGTCGCGCGAAAGCTGTTCGAAGCTGGCGTCAAAGCCATCGATGTTGCAGGAGTCGGCGGTACCTCATACGCATGGGTAGAAGCCGAGCGGGCCCATAACAATGACTTTGCTGAGTGGTTTAAGTCGTTTGGCATACCAACCGATCAGTCGGTTGTTGAATCTTTCAAGGCAAAAACGCAAAACGACCAGCTCGTCATTGCAAGTGGTGGTGTGCGAAGCCCACTCGATGGCCTAAAGGCACGAACCCTCGGTGCCGACCTATTCTCTGCTGCAACACCTTTCTTGGCACCAGCCATGGACTCACCCGAAGCGGTAGTCGAGGTTATCGAAAACTGGAAACGTGGCCTGCAGATAGGCTTGTTCGGCGCTGGCGTGAGTAGCTGGGCTGCAGCTAAAGATATTAAACTCACAAAACAATAAGCAGTCGTTCGCCTTAGGTCTCCGCTAAGCCGGCAGGTAGTTGACAGTATCGCTCAATATTGTTATATTAGCGTTTATGGTAAACCTAACCACAGCTCAAACCTATCTGGTCCCCTATTATTCGGCGGACTATGTGACTGTGTCATAAAATAAAACATCATTGCAACAGCAAACCGCCGAACAGGCGGTTTTTTAATTTCAAAAAAGATTTTTAGGAGAATAACACTATGAGTGGACATCAACCACAGGGGCCAATGCTAGGCCCAGAACAACAACCCATACCACCAGAGCTTGATCTGGCACTTTCTATGGAACTCTCGGCAGCAACGCAACTTGAACAGCTTCGTGCAGATATCGACGAAATTGATGCAAGCATTGTTGAGCATCTCGGTCGTCGGTTCCAGCTTACCCATTTTGTTGGAGCCCTCAAGGCTCAACACGATATGCCCGAAGTCGACAAAGCCCGTGAGCAAGAACAACAAGCACGATTCCAGCAGCTTGCCGAAGAACACCACGTGTCACCAGCGCTACTCGAAGATATATGGACCAGGATCATCGACGAAGTAGTCGTAAACCACAAGAAGTTGCGAGGGAATCACGATGAGTAGTATTGAAACATTTGCGGTCATTGGTGGTGGCGAGTTCGGCCGTGTCGCCGCTGCCCAACTTGCCCCGCCGGACAGCACTGTGCTGGGATTCGACATCAATCCTAACGTAAACTTTAGTGAGCATGTACAGCTTGCATCGTTCGAAGCATGTGCGGCTGCGGATGTAGTGGTGCTCGCTACTCCGTTCGAAGCCAGTAAAACGGTAGTACCCGAGCTCGCGCAGGTCATCGCCAGCACCACATTAGTGGTCGACGTATGTTCAGTTAAGGTGATGCCCACGCAACTATTTGCAGCAGCTGGGTTGCTTGACCGCGAAAACGTCTTGATGACCCATCCGCTATTTGGGCCGCAATCAATAGAACAGGGTATTGCAGGGAAAACGGTGGTTATTACTGCGCAAGCTGGCGAACGAGCTCACGCGCTGGTTTCTGCTTGGCAAGAAAAGGGGAGCACCATGGTACGCATGACGGCCGAGGCCCACGACCGCGAAATGGCCAAAGTGCACGCCCTCACGTTTTTAATAGGCCGGACACTCTTAACTATGGGCGTCGAGCAATCTGACCTACGTACAAAGTACTTCAGCGAGCTCATGGACTTGGTAGAGATCGAACGTCACCATAGCCAAGAGCTGTTCGAAACCATCCAAAAGCACAATCCGTTTGCCCGCCAGATGCGAGAAGCATTCATCTGCACAGCACAGCAATTGCATCAACAGATGTGCGAACTGCCTGCAAAAGTTGACCAATAGACCCTCTCATGGCAGAACTACGGGATATATTTGAGGCTGTTGTACGCGCTTGTTCCTGGTGGGTATATCGAGGACGACTACGACATATTAGCTGTGTAGCTCCGTGGCTCAGCAGAAACTCCAAAATCAGCTCAAATACGATATAATAGGTGTAATGTCTAAAACACTAAAACTGATATCGTGGAATGTTCATTATCCAACGTTCGCGCGCGACAATAGTTTTGTGGTGCGCACCATCGAAAAGCTGGGCGAGTTCGATGTGATCTGCCTGCAAGAATATGTGCAGGGCGCCGATACCTACATGCAGCAGTGGTTCAAAGACAATGGCTATGTTACCGAGTACTTGCCATTCTCGCACCGTGGCCCGCTGAGCCAGGGGGTGATGATCGCTACGCGCAAATCGCTCAAAGCAAAGGTTGAGCCGACGGTGCTCCGTAAAGACGGCCCGCGCCGCCGCCGCCCATTCGAAAATATCCGCGGTTTGCTAACAGCACAACTGACGGTAGGCGGCAAAAAGCTCGCTATCCACAACATCCACCTGACGTACCCGCGTGTGCACACCAGCGACATGCGCAAGCGCGAGTTTATTAAGCTACAAGAATTCCTGAAGCAAGAGTCGGAACAAATGGCCTGGTTTTTGTGCGGCGACTTTAACTTTGTGGGGCCCGACAAACGTCGTAAATACCTGACCGAGCAGTACCATAACTTTACCGGTAGCAAGCTCGTCAAGACCTGGCGGCACACCACGCGCAGTATTATCCGTGCCAACCTCGACTACTTTTTCTGGAACGAAAAAGACCTCAAGATCGAGGCTAAACTTGCCAAGTTCGATGCTTCAGATCACCGTCCGATGATCGCCGAAATTAGCGTCTAGACGCGGGCGATTTCGTAAGCCTTGCGCCAGTGTTCCTGAGCCAAAGTCTTCGGCAAAAAGCTATGGAGTACAAAATAATCGGCATCGCGGCGGATGCCCCACGCCTCTTTGCCAACGACCAGCTCTTTACCCTGTTGTGCCACGGCCCACTCGCGACCAATCGGCACCACATACACCGGTGGATGCGGCTTATAAGGCTTGATTTCTTCGCCTTGCACGAACCGTTTAAAGTTCGAAGCCAACTGATGCGCATCGTTAATGGCGGTTTGAGCCATGCCCGAATACTTGGTGCTGGCGGCGTCACCGAGCACGTAAATGTCGGGGCTGTTAGCTTGCATGTATTCGTTGACCTGCACGCGCCCGCGCGGGTCAAGCGAGAAGATGTCGGGGTAGCGCTCGAAGAATGAGTTTGCCCGGCTGCCAGCAGTCCAGATCACTACGTCGGCTTTGATCTCTACATTTTCGCGAATACAAATATGCGTACTCTTGCATGAACCGACAATTTCACCGAGTTTAAGTTTGACGCCTAAGCTTTTGAGTTGATCCGCAGCGGCTGCAGATGCTTCTTCGCTGAGTTGCGGCAATACGCGCTCGGCGCGGTCGATCAAAGTAATGTTCGGGCGAGCTGGCTTGGTGCGGTATTGATCGGCTACGATGTCGGTCAAGGTTTGCAAGTCGCCAGCAACTTCTACGCCAGTCGGCCCCGCGCCAATGATCACGATGTCGGCCGCTTTGCCCTGTTTTTCGATAAACACATCACGCAGGCGGTTACGCAACTTAATAGTGTCGTAAATAGTGTAGATCGATTCGGAATGTTCGCGCATGCCGCGGATGCCAAAGTATTCCACTTCGTAGCCGAGCCCAAATACCACCGCGTCGTAGGCATAGGTGCGGCCGCTCTGGCCTTTTACTTCTTTTACTTGCGCCCGCAGTTCGGTAACAAAATCGTTCACCACGTTCACATTTGGTGTGTCGGCAAAAATCTCGCGAAACGGAATAACTACTTCCAAAGGAGAGCGCCCGGTGGCGCTGCGATACAAAGCCCCATGATATTCGAGCTGCTGGTGTGGCGAAATAAGGGTAACTTCAAAGTGATCATCTTTGGCGAGTTCAAGCGCCAGGCGCACACTGGCAAATCCGCCGCCCACTGCAACAATATGCTTCTTCTTTTTGGTCTGAGTCATGCGAGGTCTTGGTTCCTATTCCGCTTATGTTCACGTATAATAGTAGCATATTAGCATAAGTATAATTCTGCACATGAGGTACCTGTGGACGATATCAAGAAGATCATAAAGGGTGAGGTTGATACCTCCAGCGCCAGCTTACGAACTTACA
>CAYNBU010000007.1:0-21837 GCA_964395925.1 uncultured Candidatus Saccharibacteria bacterium | reverse complement strand
CAGGGCGGCGCCATGCATATTGATGTAGAAAAAGCTACACATCCGCATGATCTGTTGTTTGCATCGTATACCTCTTCGCGCGATATTTGCGGCATTGGCGGGATGATCGGCAACAATGCTTCGGGCGAAAAATCGCTCAAGTATGGCCCCACCAGTGCAAATATTAAACGCCTCAAAGTAATGTTATCCGACGGCGAAGAGTACGAGTTCGGCCCGCTCACGCCTAAGCAGCTCGAAGCCAAAAAGAAGCTCCCCACCTTCGAAGGCAAGCTGTACCGCGAAATGACTAAACTGATCGACGATAACAAAAGCCTCATCGAACAACACCGCCCGCACACACCAAAAAGTGCTGCTGGCTATGCCCTGTACGACTTATGGGACACACAACACGCTCGGTTCAATATGGCTCGTTTGTTTGTGGGCGCCCAGGGTACGCTTGGTATTGTGACCGAAGCCGACCTTAAGCTGGTGCCAATGCCCAAAGCCACACGCATGCTGGTAGTACCCATTGGCAACTTGCAGGGCATTGCGCCAGTGGTAAAAACCGCGCTGCGGTATCGTGCCATTACTTGCGAAACGTTCGACTATCATACCTACGATCTTGCGCGGCAGTATTACCCTAAAGATGCCGAGCGTGCCAGTATCGCCGAAGGCAAACATCTGGTAATCATGATTATTCTCGAAGGTGATACACAGGAGCACGCCGACCGAGTTGCAACCAACACTATGCACGCGCTCGAAAGAGATGGAAATGCTGTCGAGTGGATCGATGACGTGGCTGTAGCCGAGAGCTTCTTGCTCATTCGTCGGAAAAGTTTTGGTATGCTCTTAGACCATCCTCATAAAAACAGGCGTGCCGTGCCGTTTATCGAAGATACCATCGCGCCAGTAGAGCATTACGGCGAGTTTTTGGCGGCACTCGAATCAATTTTAGCCGACTTCGATATGGAATATACTTACGCAGGGCATATTGGCGATGGCAGTATTCGTTTAATTCCTTTGGTTGATGTTGCTCATAAAGACGCCGCCGATAATATTATAGCCCTCGAAACACGTGTAAACGATTTGGTGATGGCATTTGGCGGTTCGATTAGCGCCGATCACAACGACGGTTTAATTCGCACACCGTATCTCGAACGATTTTTCGGTGACGAAATGTACACCGTGTTTGCTAAGACCAAAGAGCTATTTGATCCGTTTGGCATATTCAACCCGGGCAAAAAAGTTGGCGGCAGTATGGACTATACCAAAGCCCACATTGTTCGTGCCAACAAATAGTGTGTTATACTTTGCCTTATGCACGAGAAACCGTGCAGCTTAACAACCAATAATATCAAGAGTGTGGCGAGGGACTGACCCGTCGACCCACCAGCAACCGACTTGCGTTCGAAGCGTAAACAAGGTGCTAAGTTCAGCCCGCTACGGGGAAGATATACGAGTTAACACCTCCTTTCTTGCCTATGCGGGGCAGATAGAAAGGAGTTTTTTATGTCTGCGAAAACCAATACTAACTATCGAACAGCCGAGAGTGTTTCACCCAAACACCCCGACAAACTGTGCGACCAAATATCAGACGCAATTTTAGATGCCTATTTGGAACAAGACCCAGCTTCGCGCGTGGCCGTCGAAGCGGTGGGCGGTCATGGCAAAGTATTCGTGGTGGGCGAAGTAACCTCGCATGGCACGGTTGATATCCCAGCTATCGTACAGCGCATTGCTGGCGACGAGCTAGAAATTGATGAGCGCATTGTGGCGCAGAGCCCCGAAATTGCACATGGTGTTGATCCCGGAGGAGCTGGTGACCAAGGAATCATGGTTGGCTATGCTTGCGATGAAACACCTGAGTACCTACCGCTCGAAGTTGTGCTAAGCCGAAAACTCAACCAGCACTTATACGAAAAGTGGCCGTTTGATGGCAAGACCCAGGTGACGTTGAGCGATGGCAAAATTGTGGCCGTGGTAGCAAGTTTTCAGCACGCACCAGCTGGCGAGCTTGCCGAGGCAGTTGCTACCTGGTTGAAAGATTACAAAACAGCAGCCGAAGTAGCTATTCACGCCAACCCGGCGGGCGACTGGGAGCAGGGTGGTTTCGACGCCGACACCGGCCTCACCGGCCGCAAGTTGGTAGTCGATAACTACGGGCCGCGTATCCCGATTGGCGGTGGCTGTTTTAGCGGCAAGGACCCTAGTAAGGTCGATCGTTCAGCTGCTTACGTGGCGCGCAAGATTGCGCTCGATTACCTCAAAAAGCATCAGGCAAAAGAAGTGTTCTGTCACTTGGCCTATGCGATTGGGCATGATCAGCCACTCGAAGCCACCGTCACCGTCGATGGTGTACAACAAAAGGTAGAAGGTTACGATTTGTCTCCAAAGGGCATTGTGAAACTGCTCGATTTGCGCAAGCCGCAGTACGAGCAAACAGCGCGGTATGGCCACTTTGGGCACGCTGGTTTTGCCTGGGAAGCGTAAGCGTTCACGAGTTGTAGTACAATAAGAGTAAATGCTTACAAAAACGCACGATAACCGAGCAATTGCCTATGTTTTGGCTGGCGCCGTCATAGTATTAGCACTGTTGCATATTGCAGCAGTGCTTTTCGCTCAAAAGTGGGGCGGAGCCGAACAGTTTGTGCAGTGGTTCGACCTCGATAATGAATGGAGCGTACCCACGGTGTATAGCGGGCTGCTGCTTGGTTCTACGGCTTTTATGACGCTCATCTTGAGTACTAAAACTAAGGTTCTAGCCGAAAAGTTACGCTGGCTGGCGCTATCTGTTTTATTCTTATATATTGCGTTTGACGAGCAGCTCGTGATCCACGAACAGTTTGCCGAGCCGCTGCGTAACGTGTTCTCGATTTCGAAACACAGTGTTTTGTATCATGCATGGGTGCTGGTGGCGCTCGTAGTTGTCGGGATTATTGCAGGCTTCATTATATTTATTCGGTCTAAAACGCCAGTGAGCTTATTCCAGAGGCGAGTGCTCTGGTACGTGGCGATTTTAGCCGGAGGCGTGATCTTTTTGGAGATCATCGGTACTCAATTGTTCTTTTCGCCGCTGGTCTACAAGCTTGGCCCGGTATTTGTTGAGGAACTGTTCGAAATGAGTATGGTGAGCTTTATTTTGTACCGCGTTACAAACTTTGCGCTTGCAAAGTAGGCTCGGTTAACGCTGGTCGCGCCGCCAGGCGAACTCTACAAACAGTGCTCCAAGCAGGCCAAGACCCAGCGCCCAAGCAAGTTCTGGCAGTGCCACTGCAAAGTCGAGCGTGTTTCGTGCAAAGGGGAGTGCAATAAGGCCGCCAAAGGCCGCTCCCACACTTGCGATTAGGAGCACGCTCCACCATTTGAGGGGGCGTGCCAGGCATGCAAGTACCCAAACCCCAATGGTCATTACCACAATGGCGGCAGCGGTACTGGCGAGTGCAGTCGAATCACTGGTGTGCCGTACCAATAGGTAGCTGGCAAAAATGAATACTGCAATAATTGCTCCAGTTGGCACGGCAAAGCGTAGTACTCGCGAAAGGAACCCGGGGCGGTATCGCTGATTATTCGGCGCCAGCGCCAAAAAGAATGCTGGTATGCCGATGGTCAAAGCCGAGAGGATGCTCATGTGCCGCGGTAAGAATGGATAAGCCAAGCCTGCAACCGTAATGGCCAGCGCCAAAAATAGCGAGTACACATTCTTGATCACAAAGAGGTTGGCAACGCGTTCGATGTTAGCAATGACGCGGCGGCCCTCCGCAAGTACCGAAGGTAAGTGAGCAAACTGATTATCGAGCAGCACCAGCTCGGCGACTGCTTTCGTGGCCGGCGTGCCTGAGCCCATGGCAATGCCGATATCGGCATCTTTGAGTGCGAGTGCATCGTTCACGCCGTCGCCTGTCATGGCTACCACGTGCCCTTTGCTTTGCAGCGCGGCGACCATTGCTCGTTTTTGTTCGGGACTGACCCGGCCAAAAACATTGTGGGTTTCGAGCATCTTTGCGAGCTCGCGTTTATTGGTAGAAAGCGTGCGTGCGTCTATGGCTTTGGTACTTGCGAGCCCCACACTTTGGGCGATAGCACTCACCGTTCGCGGGTTATCACCGGATATGATTTTAATCTCAACATTTTGCGCGGCAAAGAACTGCAAGGTTTGGCGGGCATCTGGCCGGATCTTTTCGCTCAGCAAAACAAAAGCAACGGCTTGCTGTTTGACGGGCAGGTTTTCGGCAGTTGGCTTTTGTTCGCTTGTGGTAAGCAGCAGCACACGTTCGCCTTTTTGTGCCAATGCGTTGGCCTGCTTACGTATAGCGCTGCTGGCGTCGCTCCATATCATTTCGGGAGCTCCCAAAATCCAGCTGCCTTGCTTGGTGGTTATGGCGCTCCATTTGCGCGCCGAAGAAAACGCCACAGTGCTCGTTGTGGCAAGGCCCCCGCGTTTTTTGAAGGCTTCGTGAAAGGCAGTGAGGGTTGGTGAATGGGGATTCTTACCGAATGTTGCCAACACTTTTTCGAGCTCTGGCAGCGTATGGTCTTGAGAAATGAGCTGGAACGCTTCGAAGTGGATGGTCCCTTCAGTTAAGGTTCCGGTTTTATCCAGGCAGAGTACGTCAACACGAGCGAGCCCTTCGATAGCGGGCAGTTGTTGCACCAGTACTTTTTTGCGGGCCAGCGCCAGGGCGGCCAACATAAATACCAACGAGGTGAGCAACACCAGACCCTCGGGGATCATGCCGGTGATAGCTGCCGTCGAACGCACTACGGCGTCTTGCCACGAATTACCGCTGTTAACAATTTGCCCCCACACAAGCAGTGGCGCCACAACCAAAATTATCCAGCTAATGTAGCCGAGCAGCTTGTTGGTGCCATCGACAAGGTCAGAAGACACCCGGGTAAACTTTTTAGCTTGAGCTGAGATGGTGTGAGCGTACGACTGCGCGCCCACGGCCGTGGCTCGCATGTAACCTTCGCCGGCCACCACGATCGCGCCCGACAGCACTTTGTCGTCTTTATTTTTATGAATAGCATCAGACTCACCGGTTAGCAGCGACTCATCTATCTCGAGCCCATCGCTTTGCAGAATAGCACCGTCGGCGGGTATTTGGTCGCCAATCGTAATACGCAGCACATCTCCGAGCACAATCTGGTTTACGGGCACGGTATGAAGCTTGCTGTTTCGAATAATATGAGCCACGGGTGTGTTAAGAATGGCTAAACGGTCGAGTGTTCGCTTAGCGCGCAGTTCCTGAAAAGTACCGATGGCGCTGTTGATGACAATCACCAGCCCAAACAAGCCGTCAATCGGCGAGCCAACAATCATCACGATCACGAATAGCACACCGAGCAAGGCGTTAAATCGGGTCAGTAAGTTAGCGCGCAAGATATCGACAAGCGAACGGCTGCTCCGTTCATCGGTGCTATTAGTGTTGCCGGCGGCAATCTGGCTTTGTACCTCTTGCGCGGACAGGCCAGAAAAGGGGAACTTCATACTACTAGTGTACTATAGCCCCGTCGTGAACCCCTAGATGAGTGTGCTGATAGCAAACGCAAACGCAAACCCGAGTGTGGTGAGCAGCCCCACCGCTTTGCCGCTGTCTTGATAAGCTTCGGGCATCATGGTGTCCGAGAGCATGGTCAGAATGGCACCACCCGAGAATGACAGTACAAAGGCATGTAACGATTCGCTGGCTGTTTCGAGTACCAAGTAGCCAGTAAGAGCCGAGATACCGGCCACACCGACCACGGCGAGCCACAACAATATGATGTGCGGGGTTTTCCATTTGCTGGCGCGCAACCCGGTCGTTGCGGCGATAGCTTCTGGCAGGTTCGAAATGAATACAGCCACGATCATGGCGATGCTTACGACACCGCTTTTAGCCAGGCTCAAACCGATAATTAATGACTCGGGAATACCGTCGAGTACGGTTCCGAGCACAATAGCGACACCCGAACCCTCAGCCTGTTTACCATTGGAACGCTTACGATGGCGTCCGCCGTGATGGTCAATAATACTGTCACCGGCAAAAAATACCAGCGCGCCAGCGAAGAGCCCAAAGGCGATGAGGATATTATCGGAGCTTACATGATACGCCTCAACAATAAGCTGGTGTGCGACGGCACTAATGAGCACGCCCACACCAAAGGCCATAATGAGCCCAAGAGCCCGGCGGCTAATAGTAAAAACATAAGTAAGTGCGGTGCCGACGAGCAGCCCCGAACTTGCCAAAGCCCCCCACAAAAACGCTTCTGTCATCAGGTAAGTTCCTTGCGCCATTTTTGCACAATGGCTTTGGTCTTCTTGGCTGCGAGGCCGGTGTAATGGGCTTCGGGCGAGGTGATGATGGCCTTTTCTTGATCGGTAAATTGCTTCCAGTAGGCAGCTGCTTCGGGGTCGGCTTCGACTGCCACGAACAGCGGCTGTTTTTCTTCGAGTGCTTTATGGGCCAGCGCCTTCGACTTTTCATGTGCCTGAGTGTGGCCATACTTTTCGAACAGCAAGTACAGCGGTTCGGCCGCAATTGCACCGCCCGTGAGGTTAAGGTTGCGTTGCATAGCCTCGATGTCGACTTCGAGTTTACTCATGATCTTGTTGAGCCGGCTGGTCATCGAGGCAACACTGGCCGGAACAATTGCATAAAAACGAGAAGATGCAGAATCGGTGAGGTCGCGCTGATGCTCACTGGTTAAGTTGAGGTTAGCATTGACCGACTGAGCGATGACTTGCTTGGACATGCTCACGACGTTTTCGAAGTTCCATGGGTTTCGTTTGTGCGCCATGGTTGATGAGCCGGTTTGGCCTTTTTCGAAGCGTTCGCGAACTTCGCCGATTTCACTGCGTTGCAGGTGGCGCATGTCGTGCGCCAGGTTTGCCATAATGCCGGCGGCGATGGTCATTTCGTCGATCAAGCGTACCGCAGCTTCGGGCGGGATAATCTGCGTGGAATATTCTGCCGGCTTGAGCCCCACTTTTGCCAAAATAGTTTTTTCGAACTTGATGGGGTCGTCAATGAAAATGCTGAGTGCGTTGTAGGCACCAACCGCGCCCGAAAACTTGCCCGTAATTTCTTCGGAAAGCGCCTGGATGGCAACCGATGAAGTGCCTAAGCGACTGACGTATTCGGCAATGGCAAACCCGAAGGTAATAGGTACGGCGTGTTGGCCATGGGTGCGGCCAACTTGAATAGTATTACTGTGTTCTTCGGCCAGCCCGAGCAGTGTTGTAAGGAGCTGCCGCAAACGTGGGATAACCACTTGCTGCGTGACATCGCGCAGTTGCAGGGCGTTGGCTGTAGCAATCACATCATATGATGTAGCTCCAAAGTGCACGTAAGGTTGCGCTGCTTCGCTCAGCGGTTTCTTAATGCAGTTCACCAGCGCTTTAATATCGTGCTTGGTGGTTTCTTCTTCTTTATATACGTCGGCGGTTTGTACTTTTCGGGCGGAGTTTTCGATTTCGGTGGCGATTGCTTGGCTGCAAATGCCAAACTCCGCCAGGGTGTGCGCCAGTGCAGCCTCTACATAAGCTTGGTAGGCGATACGGCTTTGTTCGGATAAATAGCGAGCAACTTCGGCATCGTAGTAGCGGCTGTCAAGCGGGTCAAGCGCGTCAAAGTTACGGTTGGCACTTGGTTGGGGTAGCGCAATAGGTTTGAGCTTGCTCATGCGAGTCCCTTTAACGCGAGGGTTACACGGTCTTCGATTCGCTCCAGTATCGGCACAGCTTCGTCGTCGCGCACGAAGGTTTCGCTGGTAAGTTGTTCGTACAACTCAATATAATGATTGCTCACGCTCTGCACAAATTCGTCAGTCATTTCGGGGACTGCTTGGCCGTCTTGCCCGCTAAAGCCGTTTTGCATGAGCCATTCGCGTACGAACTCTTTCGAAAGATGCCGCGGGCTGGGCTGAGTGCGGTCGGCAAGGTATTGTTCGTAACTATCTTTGTAAAAGTAGCGAGATGAGTCGGGCGTATGGATCTCGTCGATAACGTAGATTTTGCCATCTTTTTTGCCGAACTCGTATTTGGTGTCGGCCAGGTATAAGCCGCGCTCGGCCGCCATTTCTTGTCCGCGGGCAAACAGTTTGCGGGCGATGTTCGAAAGTTCTTCAAATTCTTCGGCGGTCGCGAGGCCCTGGGCGATAATGTCGGCCGGCGCAATGTCTTCGTCGTGCCCAGCATCGGCCTTGGTGGTTGGCGTAATAATCGGGTCGGGGAACGCATCATATTCTTGCAGGCCTTCGGGCAGTATTTCGCCGCACAGCTCGCGTACGCCTGATTGATATTGCCGCCACGAAGAACCAATCAGCGCGCCGCGGATGACCATCTCGATCTTAAACGGCTCGCATTTTACACCAAGCGATACATTTGGGTCGGGTACGCTCAGCAGCCAGTTCGGTGCGATATCGGCGGTTCGCGTGAGGAAATATTCAGCAACCTGGTTGAGCACCTGCCCTTTGTACGGAATAGGTTCGGGCAAGATTACGTCGAAAGCCGAGATGCGGTCGCTGGCCACCAGCACCATGTATGTATCAGCGATGGTGTACACGTCGCGCACCTTACCGTGATGCACCGCGGTCTGGTTTGGAAAGCTAAATTCAGTGCGATCAATTGTTTGTGCCATTGCCCTTAATTGTAACGGGGACACGAAAAAGCGCAAGATAGAGTACAATAAACCGTAACATGGCTAAGTCGCAGACAATTGGTATCGTGGGTGGCGGACAACTGGGCAGGATGTTAACGCTGGCTGCAAAACCACTGGGCTTTGATGTGGTGGTGCTTGACCCGGGAGCCAATTGCCCGGCGGCACAAGTGGGCGCGCAGCAGATTGTGGGTGACTTATATAATGCCAAAGCGCTGGCTAAACTCGCTTCGCAGGCTGATTTTATTACTATGGAAATTGAGCACCTCAACGCCGGGGCGCTCGAAAAGCTTGCTACCAAAGCTAAAAAACCGGTGAATCCGGCACCCAAAACGGTTCGGCTCATCCAAGATAAGTATTTACAGAAGCAGTATCTCAAGAAGGCTGGCATTCCGGTAGGCGACTTTGTGCCGATTGCTAACATCGACGAAGCGCGGACGTACATTCGTTTTGGGGGCAAGATGCTTTTGAAGACCCGTCATGGAGCATTCGATGGCCGCGGTAATGCGCTTGTAAAAAATGAAGACGACCTCGAAAAGGCCTATGAACAGTTCAAAGGCACACAGCTCTACGCTGAATCGGTTGTGCCATTTACAAAAGAGCTGGCAGCAATGGTCGCTCGCGACACCAAAGGCAATATCGCACTCTATCCGGTAGTAGAAACCACCCAAACGCGCAATATTTGTGACGAAGTCGTGGCACCAGCACAAGTGGACAAAACCATAACCCGCCGGGCGCTCAACGTCGTAAAAAAGGTTGCGCAGCACTTGCACGGAGCAGGAGTGTTCTGTGTAGAGATGTTCTTGCTGCCGAATGGCGAAATATTGGTGAACGAAATCGCTCCACGCGTGCATAATTCGGGGCACTACACTATCGAAGCTTGCTTTACCTCGCAGTTTGAGCAGCACATCCGAGCAATTACCGGTTTACCGCTTGGCAAAACCGACATGGTGCGCCCGGCAGCCACCATGGTCAACATTTTGGGCGAACAAAACACTGATAAGCCTTTCACCGGAATCGATCAGGCATTGGCCGAGCCGGGCGTGAAAGTTCATTTGTATGGCAAATCCCCTATAAAAATCGACCGAAAAATGGGGCACATCACCGCCATTGGTGATAGTGTAGAAGTAACGCGCAGGCGCGCACGGCAAGCAAGAAGGAGTATTACCACATGAGTACAACACCGCAAGTAGGCATTATTATGGGTTCAAAATCAGATCTCGACGTGCTGAGCTTGGCCGCCAAAACGCTCGAAGAATTTGGCGTGGCGCATGAGGTTCGAGTTATCTCGGCGCATCGCACGCCCGATGCAATGGTTAGCTACGCGCAAACCGCAGCCGAGCGCGGCCTCAAAGTCATTATCGCGGGAGCTGGCGGTTCAGCGCACCTGCAAGGTATGACTGCTTCAGATACCGACGTCCCTGTTATTGCAGTCCCCGTAAAGCGGCCGCACCATGACCACGAAGCGTTGTGGTCGAATGTAAAAATGCCCGAAGGCATTCCGCTGGCGGTGGTGCCCGAAAATGGAGCCGTAAACGCCGCACTACTCGCAGTACGCATTTTGGCACTCAGTGACCCGGAGCTCGCCAAAAAGAACGCAGCGTACCGCAAAAAGCTTCATGACGGGGTTATCGCTGACGACGAGCAACTACAGAAGCAAGGGTGGGAAATGTTCCTAGGAAAGTAGTGGCGAACTCGTGTTTGCGTAATGAGCTATTGTGTGGCATTCTGTAGCTACAGATAACAGGGATAGAGTGGTAAATGATATGCATACGTCAGATTCCGTACAACCTGTAGGTGCTGAACGAGCGCACTTCAGCCAAGCATGCCTGCTTGCGATGGACTATGACGGCACGACAAATCTTACCTCTGAAGAAGCCCCTGGAATTGCTACAGTCAACGACGCCTACACCGAGGCTATAGATGGAGTTCTTGGCACGGCAGCAGCCCAAACGTTTATTGGGCAAGGCGGGCATCAGCACCGCACCCCGGCCGAAATCGTACTAGGGGTTAACCCCGACATGAGCACCTGGGAGGCTGCCGAAGCTTCGCAAGACATAACGCGCTTGAAGCTCGATATACTTATAAAGCAGATCGGTAAAGAGCTCTCCAACGGCGAAAAATGGCCGCGTCCAACTCCTGGGTTCGTAAAAATGTGGGAAGGACTCCACGCTGACCGCCAAGCAGGTGCGGTTATCGACACTGCAATTCTTTCTGCTGGCCATACCGAATTTATTGCCAAAAGTTTCGAAGTACATGACTTACAGCAACCAGACATCCTCGTAACTGATGATATATTGGTTGACTTTGGCCTCGGGTATATTCCTCCGGACTTGCGCGCAAAACCAACCCCGCTGCCCTTAACGGTTGCAAAACTATTGTGGCTCGGAAGGCACGGATTGCAGGCGCATCAAAGTGATGTTATACAAGATATAAATCAGCGGATCATCTTTGTAGGAGATGACCCTGTCAAAGACGGAGGCCTGGCAGAGAGTGCTGGCGTAGATTTCGTACTTGTCGAACCAGATACGAGTTATTGTGCATGGGCGATGGTGCGCCAGTGGACGGCTGGTGCCCGCGCGAGTGGAGCGCAAACATGAGCCGTGCCAATAAATGGTATGTAATCACCGGCGGCCCCTCGAGCGGCAAAACAACCTTGCTCACGCTTCTCGAAAAACAAGGTCATAAAACGTTCCCCGAAGCAGCGCGCGTGTATATTGACGAAGAAATAGCCAAAGGCCGCACCATCGAAGATATCCGCAAAGATGAACAGCAGTTCCAACTCGACATCGTGCACAAAAAGATTGCGATCGAAGCCAGCCACGACCCTGCCCAGGTAACATTTTTTGATCGCGGTATGCACGACTCAACTGCCTACATAAACGCCTATGGCTGGAGTATCCACCCTGTGCTCAAAAAAGCCACAGAAGAAACACGGTATCAAAAAGTTTTTCTGCTCGAGCCGCTTCCTACTTTTACCAAAGATTATGCACGCACCGAAGATGCAGAGTTCACTAAACGACTCACCGAATTATTAGTAGAGGCCTACCGCGAATCGGGTATGGATCCAATTCGTGTGCCAGTATTAGAGCCAGAAGAGCGAGTTCGGTATATACTAGAGTACATAAACCAGGAGGGATGAGTGGCCAAGCCAAAACAAACATATGCTGCAAGTGGAGTAGATTATAATACGCTGGATCCGATCAAGGTGCTGGCTCAGCAAAAAGCCAAGCAAACCGGCGGCCAGCTACAGGCGCACGGCGGCACAGAAATTGTGGCCAGCCGCGGCGAGTCGGCCTATGTATGGGAAGAGGGTGATGTCTATCGTGCTCTGGTGGTAGAGGGGCTGGGAACAAAAAATCGCGTAGCTCACGACATGCGTGAGATCACTGGTAAAACCTACTACGACCACATTGCTCAAGACACGGTGGCCATGATCGTAAATGACCTCGTAGTGGTAGGTGCGTTACCGCAAGTGGTCAATGCCTACTGGGCGGTTGGAGATTCAAAATGGCTAGCCGACCAAGCGCGTGCCACCGACCTTATTAATGGTTGGGCTGCTGCCTGCGAAGCTTCGGGAGCTGCATGGGGCGGCGGCGAAACCCCAACATTAGTTGGTACTATCGAGCCCGATACTATCGACTTAGCTGGTTCTGCGGTTGGTATCATTAATCCCAAAAAGCGTTTGGTGCTGGGCGACAAACTCACTGCGGGCGACGCCATTGTCTTGATCGAAAGCAGTGGGATTCATGCCAACGGGCTTACTATGGCTCGATCTATTGCTAAGACTGCGCCCGACGGCTATGCTACCAAGCTGAGCGACGGCCGCATGTACGGCGATGCACTGCTCAGCCCGACTCATTTATATATTGCTTTGGTACGAGCTATTATGGAAGCCGACGTAGACATTCACTATATGGTAAACGTTACGGGGCATGGCTGGCGCAAACTGATGCGCGCCAACCAAGAATTTAGCTATGTGATTAACGAAGTGCCAGCTGCGCAAGCTGAGTTTGAATTCATTCAAAAAGAATCTGGCTCAACCGACGAAGAAATGTATGGAAACTTCAACATGGGTGTCGGTTTTGCTATCTATGTACCAGCAAACGCGGCAGATCAAGTCGTGAAGATTGCGAAAAAGCAGGGCCTAAAAGCTTGGAATGCGGGCGTTGTAGAAACGGGTAAAAAACAAGTGGTAATCAAGCCAAAAAATATTACTTTTAACGAAGACACGCTTGGGGTGCGCTCATGACGTTGTACCAGGGCGTTGCCGCACTCTCCGTGTTCCGACAGAAAAAACTCCTCAAGCAGCTGCAACAACTCGACTCAACCATTACAAACATTACGGCCGAGTACGTCCACTTTGTGAACGCTAAGAAGCCGCTTACCAAGCAGGCGGATGAAACACTTGCTCAATTGCTTACGTACGGCGAGCCTTTCGCAGGCTCAACGAGCGGAGTGCAACTTTTGGTGGTGCCACGGCCGGGGACAATCTCGCCATGGTCGTCTAAGGCGACTGACATTGCCAAGAACTCGGGGCTCGGCATGGTGGAGCGCGTAGAGCGCGGCACCCTGTATTACATAACCTCAAAACAACCTGTAGGTGACGAAGTGGCGGGGCTCTTGCATGATCGCATGACAGAAGTGGTGCTCGACTCACTTGACGAGGCAGATGCATTATTCTCGGTCGCTCAGCCAGCGCCGCTTGTTACGGTGCCCATTTCGAAAAACGGTAAAGCAGTTTTAGAACAGGCAAACACCGAAATGGGCTTGGCTTTAGCGCAAGACGAAATTAATTATTTGTATGATTCTTACAAAGCTCTCAAGCGTGACCCAACTGACGTCGAACTGATGATGTTCGGCGTGGTTAACAGCGAACATTGCCGCCACAAAATCTTTAATGCCGAATGGTACATCGATGGCAAAAAACAGCCCAAGAGCTTGTTCAAGATGATCAAAAACACCTACGAGAAAAACAGCGATGATGTACTCTCGGCCTATTCGGATAACGCTGGAGTTTTGCGCGGTGCCGAGGCTCCACGATTTGCGGTTGCTGATGATCAAACCTATGTCTACAACAGCGAACCTTCGAACCTGGTTATTAAAGTAGAAACACACAACCATCCCACAGCTATTGCGCCGCGCCCGGGCGCGGCAACGGGCATTGGCGGTGAAATTCGCGACGAAGGGGCTACCGGGCGTGGTGCCCGTTCAAAAATGGGGCTCAGCGGTTTTAGCGTTTCTAACCTGTATATTCCAGACTACAAGCAACCATGGGAAAACGTGCTCAGCAAACCGCCGCACATCGCTTCGGCACTCGACATTATGATCGAAGCGCCACTCGGCGGTGCGGCGTTTAGTAACGAATTTGGGCGCCCCAACTTGACCGGCTATTTCAGGACGTTCGAACAACCGGTGAAACATAGCGCAGACCAGCAGTGGGGCTACCACAAGCCTATTATGGTGGCCGGTGGTTTGGGTGCTATTCGTGATCAGTTTATCGAAAAGGGCACGTTGCCGGTAGGTGCAAAAATTATCGTACTGGGCGGGCCAACCATGCTCATTGGGCTTGGCGGTGGTGCGGCATCGAGTATGCAAACTGGCGAAAGCGACGAAAAACTCGACTTCGCATCGGTGCAGCGGGCCAACCCCGAAATGCAACGTCGAGCTCAAGAAGTGATCACAACCTGTGTAGCTCGCGGCCCCAAAAATCCGATCATTACCATTCATGATATTGGCGCTGGTGGGCTATCGAACGGGCTGCCCGAACTGGTGCACGACTCTGGCTTAGGCGCCGAGTTCGAAATTCGCGACATACTCAACGACGACCTCAGCATGTCGCCAATGGAAATTTGGTGTAACGAATCGCAAGAACGCTATGTACTGGGTGTGGCCGAAAAAGACCTCGAAGCATTTGCAGTAATCTGTGAGCGTGAGCGTTGCCCATTCGCAGTTGTTGGTACGGCTACCAAAAAAGAACAACTTATTGTGAAGGATCGTCATTTTGGTAATCACCCCGTGGATATCCCGATGTCATTGCTGTTTGGCAAACCGCCAAAAATGACCAAGAAGATTACGCGATTGCAATCAGAATCACCGGCTTTTGATACCACGCATATTCCAGTTGATGAAGCAGTCGAGCGAGTATTGCACGTTCCGTCTGTAGGCAGCAAGAAGTTCCTCATTACCATCGGCGACCGTACGGTCGGCGGCCTTACGGTGCGCGACCAAATGGTGGGCCCGTGGCAAGTGCCGGTAAGCGACGTTGCGGTTACGGCCGCAGGCTTTGGTTCGAAAACGGGCGAGGCAATGGCTATGGGCGAACGCACGCCGCTGGCAATTATTGATGCACCGGCATCGGCCCGCATTGCGATTGGCGAAACCATCACCAACATGGCGGCGGCAAGTATTACCAAACTTTCTGACATTAAACTTTCGGCAAACTGGATGGCCGCTAGTAAAGAGGGTATCGAAGATCAACGACTTTTCGACACAGTTAAAGCGGTGGGCGAAGACTTCTGCCCGGCGCTCGGCCTCACGATTCCAGTTGGTAAAGATTCATTGAGCATGCGTACCAAATGGGAAGACGACGGTGACAAATCGGTGACCTCACCGCTTTCACTGCTGATTAGCGGCTTTGCTCCTGTTGCAGATGTAACGAAAACACTCACTCCTGAACTTGACATGACCAAACCAAGCTCACTCCTCTTCATTGATCTTGGGAAAGGTAAGAACCGCATGGGCGGCTCCGCGCTGGCACAAGCTTATAGTCAAACGGGCGACTCTGCACCTGACGTCGAGGCGTCGCTGCTTGCTGCATTCTTTAAGACTATTCAAAAGTTGGCCAAGCAAGGCTTGCTGTTGGCTTATCACGACCGTTCGGATGGCGGGCTGTTTACAACCATTGCCGAGATGGCCTTTGCTGCGCGAAGTGGCGTGGCGCTCGATGTAAGCACACTGCCCGGTACGGCAATAGAAAAATTGTTCAACGAAGAGCTTGGTGCAGTTATCCAGGTCGAATCTAAAAATAAAGAAAAGGTACTTGGTGAGCTCACCAAAACTTTGAAGGGCTGCGCATACGATATCGGCCAGCCGCGCCAGGACGAAACGATTATTATCACGGATGGCTCAAACGTGGTATACCAGAATACCCGCGCACACCTTGAGCAATGGTGGGCCGAAACGAGCTATCGCATACAAGCACTGCGTGACAATCAGCTGTGCGCCGAAGAAGAATACTCAGCAATTACCGATACCCAGAATACCGGTTTGTTTGCAGACATCACGGCTCCAGCGTTTACCGAAACTTACAAAAACCGGCCCAAAGTTGCGATCTTCCGTGAGCAAGGTGTGAATGGCCAGGTCGAAATGGCGGCCGCTTTTGACCGCGCTGGTTTTACCAGTGTAGACGTACACCTGCATGATTTAGCAAAAGGCACGGTAAGCCTTGATGACTTTGTGGGGCTTGTGGCCTGTGGCGGGTTCTCATACGGTGATGTACTGGGTGCGGGTGAAGGATGGGCTAAATCAATCTTGTTCAATAAAGACTTGCGCACTATGTTTGCTGACTTTTTTGCTCGCCCCGATACATTCACGCTGGGTGTGTGTAACGGCTGCCAAATGCTTTCGGCACTAAAAGAACTTATCCCTGGCGCTGAGCATTGGCCGCGGTTCCTCAAAAATACTTCAGAGCAATTCGAAGCACGCGTGGCAATGGTGAAGGTGGGCAAGTCGCCATCCATATTCTTTAATGACATGGAAGATTCATGTTTGCCGGTTCCGGTCGCCCACGGTGAGGGGCGCGCTGCGTTCAGTGATTCCCAGGCTCGCACACAAAGCTTGGCAGACGAACTTGTGCCATTGCGATACGTTGATGCCCAAGGCGCGTTTACCGAAACATACCCAGCGAACCCTAATGGTTCGGCCGAAGGCATTACGGCACTTACCAGCAAAGACGGCCGTGCAACCATCATGATGCCGCATCCGGAGCGCGCATTCTTGACTCAGCAATATTCGTGGCATCCGGCCGACTGGCAAGAGGATAGCCCGTGGCTCCGTATCTTCCAGAATGCTCGTAAGTGGGTCGGCTAAAGTTTGGTAAGTTTCGCAAGCGTAGTATAATTGCAGGTAAGTAAACGTAAAGGATCAAAATTATGGCACAACAACCACAGAAAGCATCAGATTCTAAGCTCATCTTTATTAAATTCTCGCGTGTAGTGACGTACTTGGTGTATGCTTATTCGCTGGTGGCAAGTGTATTCTTGGGCATTGGCTTTGTGCTGCTGCTCTTTAGTGCAAACCCCGCGACGCCGTTTGTAGACTTCGTGTATAAAGTTGCTTATGAGTTCCTCGGGCCATTCCGCGGAATCTTCCCAGCTCGCCCAGTAGGCGAAACAGGCTACTTTAGCTCAGCCGCGTTGTTTGCGATCATTATGTACCTCATCTTGGCGATTGCCTTGCACGCTTTGATCAACTACATCACCGCAAAGATGATTACGCACCAAAAAGAGCTCGACAATATCGAATCTGTTTCGGTCGAAAAATAGCCAGTCAGCTAGTCTGACAGATCAATCCGTACAAAGCCTTCGCCGCACTTGCAGCCAATTTCTTTGCCCGCTTCTTTAGTGAGCTGTTCAAGCGCAGGCTTTATTGCCGCGATGCCTGTTTCTTGGCTGGTATGTGCGTTAATAGCGGTCACTTTTTGGCCCTGTGTCTGGGTGATATCAACGCAGCAGGTTGGCTGGCTATAGTTTGCTAGCAGCACGGTGCGTACTTTGTGGGGCTCCAGGCCTTCTCGTAGCAACTCGGGGAAGCTCGGGGCATTGCACGCAAATGGGTATACCGCGTCGAGCGTTGCCTGGCCGGCGGCTCGGTGATCTGGATGATTAATAATGCCCAGTTTTGCCGTGTAGAGCATGCTCGGGTCAATAGTAATCACGGTGTCGGGCTTAAGTTTACGAATGTAGCGGACGATTTCTTTGCGCACATCGGCAGTGTTTTCGAGTGCTCCATCTTCGAAGTTAGTAAAGAATACCTCTTCGACTTGGAGTGCTGCCGCTGCCGCTTGCTGTTCTGTTTGCCGTTGCTGGATAAGCTTATCGAACTCGCCCGTGGTATTGCTCAAACCTTTCGACCCGTCGGTCAAGATGAGGTAATAAACGCGAGCACCTTGTTCGGCAAGTTTGGCGATGGTTCCGCCGGCGGCAAAATCGAGATCGTCGGGGTGGGCCGCAACTCCTAAAACTACTGAAGCATCAAGTTTTTCGGGCTGTTTCATGGTTCTATTGTACAATATGGGCGTTTAAGCTTCGTCGTCGACGATAGTTATATCGCCAAGCTCAGTGGGTAAAAAGCCTTTTTCGTGCTCAAAGTCGGCTTCCCACTCGTAGCCTTTTTGGTAGCCCAGATCTTTCATGAGTTTAGTGGGCGCGTTTCGTAAATGCAGCGGAACCTGAGCGGTGGGGAATTGTTTGGCGGCTTGCATGGCTCGGCCCATGGCATCGGCTACGGTGCGTGATTTCTTGGTTTTGGCGAGCACCAAGGCACAGTGGAATAAGTTGTAGCGGCACTCGGGCATGCCGATTCGCTCTACGGCCATAAAGGTGCTGACGGCAACATTCAGCGCGGCGCTGGCTGCCAAGCCCACATCTTCGGATGCAAAAACTACCATGCGCCGGGCGACGAACTTGGGGTCTTCGCCGGCATCAAGCATCCGGGCCAGATAGTACAGTGTGGCGTCGGCGTTGCTGCCGCGCATACTTTTAATAAAAGCGCTAACAAGGTTGTAATGGTATTCGCCCTGCTTGTCGTAGCCAGGGAGTTTGCGCTGGGCCGCAACCTTAATGGTGTCAATATCAATTGGCCCAGTTGTGAGTTGCAGCGCAAGTTCGAGGTTACCGAGTGCTACGCGGGCATCGCCGCCCGAAAGTTCCGCCAGGTAATCGAGCCCGGCTTTATTGACACGTTTGGTGGCCTTTTGCAGCTTGAGTGCGCGTTTTAAGATGGCGATGATGTCGGCTTTCGAGAGCGGTTCGAGCACCAACACACGGCTGCGCGACAAAAGCGGAGTAATAACTTCGAAGCTCGGGTTTTCGGTGGTGGCGCCAATTAAACTAATGAGCCCGCTTTCGACATGAGGTAAAAAGGCGTCTTGCTGGGCTTTATTGAAGCGGTGGATTTCATCGACAAACAGCAGGGTACGCATACCGAGCCGCTGGTTTTCTTCGGCGTGTTTGATGATGTTTTTTACATCAGGGATCCCGGAAGTCACGGCCGAAATTTCGATGAAGTCGGCATCGGTTTCTTTGGCGATGATTCGCGCGAGCGTTGTTTTGCCGCTGCCGGGCGGCCCCCATAAAATGAGGCTCACTGGTTGCTTATTGGCGACAATCTGTTCGAGGAGCTCACCTTTATCAAGCAAGTGTTTCTGGCCGATAACCTCTTTCAAAGTTTGCGGACGCAGTTGTTCGGCAAGTGGAGTGCTCCCATTCATACTTCTATTATAGGCCAAGAACGTGGTGAACCTAAACCAGGCCGCCAGGCGGTGGGAGAGGGTCAGCTAGCGCCATGGGCGCGCAAGCCCCATAAAAGCGCCCTCTCCCACCGCCTGGCGGCCTGGTTTAGGTAGCCAATCCGCTTAGCTTGGCGTAAACTAGATGAATGGCTCGTACGGTTATCCATGCAAAGAGTACCAAACGCGAATATCGCAAATTCCTTGCAGTTATTATCTTTATTGCCCTGTCGGCGACGCTGATGAGTACCTTAATTAGTTTTCGGCCGCTCGACTGGATCCGCTGGTTCGTGGGGAGTTCATTCTTAGTATTTGGCGGCTTTAAACTCATTAGTTACGAGAGTTTTCTTGATGTGTTCCCGCGGTACGATCTGATTGCCCACCGGTTTCGCTGGTATGCATCAATCTACCCCTTTGCACAGCTCATACTGGGCGTGATGTTTATCCTCGATATGGCCGCAGGTTTTCGTAACGTACTAGCACTATTGTTGGTCGGTTCGGGGCTATACAGTATCACTATTGCATTGCAACACAAGGGGCCAAGCGCTACCCACACCTGGCTTGGTCACGCCTTTAAGCTCCCTATGTCGACCGCAATTTTATTCGAAGATGTCATACTCACCCTTCTTCTGCTGATCTTTGTGGTCGGGAGCATCTTTACCTGAAGTCTAGCGAACAACGGGCAATGCGCCCGGTTTAATCGCCACCGTAACGTGCGCATTGGCCGGAATTTTAATAATCTCACCGTCCAGATGCATCAACGCACTTCGCGGCACGCCAAACTCGTAAAAATCCTGTTGAGGCAGTCGTTTGAGCCCGAAAAACAGCAATAAAAAGTTTAAGATAATTCGCAGGAGCCACCACTGGCTGCGGTACGGAACGGCCGCTACTCGAAAGCTCCCGTTATTAATGTCGGCGCGGCTGCCAACATGGAAGAACTTAGACATATGATGAATATTGGCGAACACTAAGCTGTCGTAGCGTTGCACTTTGCCGTTTCCTTTGCTGATAGCCACCGGGCGAAAGGTGAATACCGAACGAGCAACAATCAAAACCTCTTTGATGGGCCCCAGGTCTTCTTTGGCAAGTTGGTGAGCGGCGTGACTCGAAAAACCAATGCCAGCGTAGGAGTGCGCGTATCGGTCAATTTTATTCTTGCCGCGCGCGATAGTGATATGCAATAGATCCATCGGCTCGGGTTCGGCATGCGTGATTCCCCAGGTGAGCGGCCGTTTGCGCACGCTTCGCCGGTGATCGTTGGCGTTGCCAGCGGCGAGAATGGCGCAGGTGGGCGAGCGCTTAGGGAAATCTTTTTTAGCGCGCATCACCCCATTAACCACTTCGTTGTAGCCACCATCTCCGCTGACCGAAATAATCAGCGGCCGCGCATACTTTTTGGCTCCTTGATAGGCGAGGTCTTCGGCATGGCCAGCATGCTTGGTCGGTTCGATATGAATATTCTTGACGTCACGCTTGCGGAGTCGCTCAGCAAGCCGATTGGCCTTGAGTTCGGCATTCCCGCTGCTGTTCGGGTTATAGATGATAAGAATCGCGGAGTAAGCCATACTAGTAGTATACAGATTTATCGCAGCTTACATGCTTTGCATATACCTTGAATTTCGAGCTGGTGATCGGTGATGGTAAAGCCGTGTTCCTGGCCCAGTGCGTGAATGGCCTGCTCGATGGAGCTATCTTCGGGGAGTGAAATAATTTGGCCGCACTTGGTACAGCTAAGGTGATGGTGATGATAGCTAAAGGCGTCGCTCAGTTCGAGCTTGTACTTCCAGCCGATTTGTATGCGTTTGATGATGCCCAGCTGTTCGAGTAATTCAACCGTGCGATATACGGTCGCGCGATTAATGGCAGGTAACTGGTTGATGAGTTGGTGCATGGTGAGGGGGCCGCTACTCTCGAGTGCTGCAAATACTGCCTGTCGCGGTTTGGTCACGCTGTAACCCCGTTGTTGTAAGGTAGTCGCAAACTGATCATTTTTTGCAATCATATAGCAATTTTAACATAAATTGCGACAGATTTGCAAAAACTTCATGGGAGGCGTAAGTTTAGAGCCATGGCAACATATCCAGAAGTTATATTCTTTTCACTCATCGGCGGCGTGTTTTCACTCATCGGCGGCATATTATTGTTGAGCCGCAAAAAATGGGCCGAAGGTTTGGCGGCCTATGCTACGCCTTTTGCGGCAGGTGCGCTGCTGGCGGCTGTTTTCCTCGATCTGTTAAAAGATGGGCTAGAGCAAGGTAGTGTTAATACCGTACTGCTTGCAACGCTGGCCGGGATTGTACTGTTCTTCTTTGCCGAACGGTTTTTGCACTGGTTTCATCATCACCACCAGCATGAAGATGCCGATCCGTCGGTGCCGTTGATCATTGCTGGCGACACGTTGCATAATGCGCTCGACGGCGTGGCAATTGCGGCGGCGTTTTTGGTGAGCGTGCCAACTGGCATTGTAACCACCTTAGCGGTGGCAGCGCATGAAATCCCGCAAGAAATAGGCGACTTTGGCTTGTTGCTTTCGAAGGGCGTGCGCCGCAAAAAGGTGCTGCTGGTCAATATAATCAGCGCGCTGGCGACTACGGTTGTCGCGGTCATCACTTTTGCGCTTGGCAGCAATAATCATCTGCCGATTGGCGTGCTGCTCGGCCTGAGCGCCGGCTTTTTGCTGTACATCGCCATGAGCGACGTGATCCCGACCAT
>CAYNBU010000006.1:26025-28080 GCA_964395925.1 uncultured Candidatus Saccharibacteria bacterium | reverse complement strand
TAGGTTCCAGTATTTAATAACTTACTTGGCTTTCTACAGGGTTTAACATATCCTTAGAGCAAATAATAAGAGGAAAATTTCATGGAACGTTCAGGGAATCCTGCATTTAGTAAATCAGTGATCGACAAAGTATCGGTAAGTAGTAAGCGGGTTATGACCGTACCCGGTACGTACATTAAAACCTTCATACTCCTGTTTATCGTTGTTGCGGCAGCGGCAGTTTCGTGGGCTTGGATGAAAGAAGCGGTAGTTGCCGGAGAACTAAGGTGGCTGCCACTATGGGGCGCTTCGTTGCTAACCTTTTTCTTAGGTATGGTCATTGCGTTTAACCCTAAGTCGGCGCGTACTTTGGCAATTCCGTACGCCATAGTGCAAGGTGGTTTGCTTGGTATTATTTCGGGCACCTTTGCCTACTCGTACGAAGGCATTGTGGGGCAGGCGATATTTACCACCCTGGCTGTGTTCCTGGCGGTGTATGCCGGCTATGCGCTTGGCGTTTTGCGAGCAACACCAGCATTTGCCCGAGTCATTATTACCGCCATGCTCGGTTTGCTGATGTACAGCCTTCTGTCGTGGTTCTTCAGCCTGTTTGGTTTTGCAACCCCTGTTATTTACAGCTACGGAACATGGGGCATCCTTTTTAGCTTAGCAATAGTGTTGGTAGCGGCCCTGAGCCTTGTTTTAGACTTTGACTTTATCGACACTGCCGCCAAGCAAAAGTTCCCGAAGTACTTCGAGTGGTACGGCGCCTTTGGTCTCATGGTTGGCCTGATCTGGCTCTATATGGAAATCCTCCGTCTGCTCGCCAAGCTGGCTGCGCGCAACCAGTAGCCGGGTTCATGTTGCCATTCGCCCCTAAAAGGCGGATAATAAAGGCAGAAACTAACAGGAGGAGCAATTATGTTCGGAACGACGATCCTTGGAGTGACATTTGACCTTATCTGGGCGATCATAGTATTCGCGATTTGGGTAGCAATTGCATTTTGGCCGGCACGCGTGGCAGGCCGAAAAGGCCATAGCTTTGTGGGCTACTTTATCTTCAGTTTATTTTTCTTTCCACTTGCATTACTTGTGGCTTATTTAGTACCTAACCGCATCGGGCCTGCCGCAGGTCCGGAGCAGATATAAAGGAGAAATCATGCGCGGACCAATAGATTATATAATTGTAGGGTTTGAAGGCGGTAAGTTTGACGGTAGCGTCTTGAGTGCGATTGCTGATGCAGTCGATAATGGCGTTATTAGCTTGGTTGCGCTGTCGTTCATACAAAAAGACGCTGAAGGAACAGTTACCGTAGTCGATATCGCTAACCTCGGCGATGAATACGCCGTAGAGTTTGCACAAAAGTACAAGTCCGACGACACGCTCATAACTCAGGATGATATCGACGAAGTTGCCGACTTAGTAGAAGCCAACACAAGCGTAGGTTTGTTAGTGATTGAACAGCTGTGGGCCAAGCCGCTCAAGAAAGCGCTGCTTGATGCAAACGGCGTGTTGGTAGCCGAGGGTCGCATTCACCCCGATGCCGCCGCTGAACTTAACGATGAAGAGGAGAAATAACAATGCCAGGTTTATTACGAGGAGTGGCTCGCACAGCAGTAGTGGCAGGGACCGCTACACATGTTTCAAATAACGTCAGCCGACGCCAGGCTAACCGCTGGGCTAGCCAACAAGAAGAACAACAAGCTGCTGCACCAGCACCGCAAGCTGGCGTGGACGACCAAATGGCTCAACTGCAACAGCTTGGTCAACTCAAAGATCAGGGTATCCTCACGCAAGAAGAGTTTGACACCAAGAAAAAGCAGATCCTGGGCTTGTAGATAGATCGGGCTCAGAAGAAGATATCGAACCATGAAACAGCTAAGCGAACTACTAAACCTCAAAGGTAAGGCAGCTATTGTCACGGGTGGAGCCAAAGGCATCGGCCAGGGCATTGCCTGCCGATTGGCCGAAGCCGGGGCAGCGGTGCTGGTAGCCGATCTAGACGAAGCTGCTGCCCAGGCAACCGCCCAGGAGCTAACCGATAAAGGCTGGAAAGCCGTGAGCTTCAAGGTTGA
>CAYNBU010000006.1:0-25925 GCA_964395925.1 uncultured Candidatus Saccharibacteria bacterium | reverse complement strand
CCTCTCTGTTATACTGCTATCATGGAAGTAAAAGACGAGTTTGTACGTAAAAGCGGGTATCTTGCCGTAGGCGATGGCCACAAAATTTATTGGCAAGACTGGGGTAATCCGGAGGCCGCACCAATTGTGCATTTTCATGGTGGTCCGGGTGGTGGATTTCACGATGGTCATAAAGCAATATTTAACCCGGCCAAACACCGGGTGATTTTCTTTGACCAGCGTGGTTCGGGCAAAAGTACGCCATTTGCAGAAGTCAAAGACAACACCACTCAAAAACTCATCGAAGATACCGAAAAGCTTCGTGAGCACCTCGGTATCGAAAGCTGGTATGTAGTCGGCGGATCGTGGGGCAGCACCATGTCGCTCACTTACGCTATTGCGCATCCTAAACGAGTTCGCCGCATTGTTACTTGGGGCGTTTACTTGGCCCGCCAGTTCGAAAACGACTTCATTTCGGCTGGGTACGGTCGCTATAACTACCCCGAAGCGTGGGAGCGTTTCATTGCTTTGGTTCCCGAAGAACATCGCAAAGATGGCACCTCAATTACGCAATATTACTCAGACAAGCTATACGTAAAAGACAAAAAAGAATGCCAGCGCTACGCCGATGAATGGTCGCTCTGGGAGTCATCACTGCTGTCGCTGAGCTACGACCAGCGAAAAACCGAGCAGGCCGTTTTGGGCGACGAAAACAACCTGCCAATTGCCCGACTCGAAACGCATTACTTTTTGAACGGCTGTTTTATCCCCGAGAACTACATTCTGGACAACATCGATACTATTAAGCATATTCAATGCTATGTGGTGCAAGGAAGGTTCGACAACTGCACGCCGCCCATTAGTGCCTACGAACTGAGCAAAGCATACGGCAAAAACTTGACGCTGCAGTGGGTTAGCTCCGGTCATAAACGCTCTGATCCTGAAAAGTTAGTGGCGCTGCGAACAGCCGTCAATACACTTTTTGTCTAGGCCTACTCAACGCTCTCGGTTGCCAGCTCGGCAGCAACTAAGCCTATGGCTCCAAAATGATGAGCTTGTCGTTGAACATATCGGCCAATACTGCGAAATCTTTGTCGAACGTTACGAGCGAGTCGTCGGTTTGGCGTGCTAAGGCGGCAATCCAGATGTCGTTTTGCGACAGGGCTTTGCCCCGTTTCTGGCAGACAAGCTGTAGTGCCGCGTAGTGTTCGGTCGTCTCGAGGCTGGGCATGGCTATGGATATCTGAGGTTGCGCAAGGAATCTCTGCAGATGCTGCTCGTTGCGCTCTGTTTGAGAACCTTTCGCGAAGCCATAACGTAATTCAGCCACTACGGGGAGGGGGAGTGTTAGCTCTGTGGCACCGCTCACTACGTCAATAATTGCTGGTATTCCTCGGGCAAGCGCGCTGTAAGCGTTGGTATCTAGCAGCATGCTACAAATCCTCGGCAGCTTTTGCCTTCTGAACGGCATCTTCCTCGTCTAGAGCTCTGAGCGTGGCATCATCAATGCCGCTGCCAATAAACCAGCCGAGTGCTGTTCCTGCCTGTGCGTCAGGGGCTATTTTTTCGGATAACTCATCGATGATTACTTGGTTGAGGCTTTTGCCACTTAAACGTGACCGCTTGCGCAAGTAACGGTTAACTGGCTCGGGAACATTTCGGACGGTGTACTGTATGGCTTTCATGCCTACATATTAGCATGCATGCCTACACTTTGTCAAGAATACGGGCTTAATACGCAAAAATATTTGCTATCATGAGCACATGAACCGCACCATTATTTTGGCTAGCCAGTCGCCGCGCCGCAAAGAATTACTTACTGCCATGGGCCTGGAGTTTGAAATTGTGCCGAGTAACTTCGAGGAACATCTCGACGATAGCCGATCACCAAGCGCAGTAGCAATTGAACTGGCTATTGGCAAGGCGCAAGAAGTAGCCGAACGATACCCAGAGGCTATTGTTATCGGGTCGGATACCATTGTAACCATCCATGGCAAGCAGCTCGAAAAGCCGCGCGACAAAGCAGAGGCCTACGAAATACTAAAACGTCTTTGCGGTACTCATAACGAGGTGACAACGTCCTTGGCGGTCATTTGTAAGGCTCAAAACATCGTGCTCACCGATGCAGACACCACCAAAGTGCACTTTAAACCGTATGACGCAGCCGCGGTTGCAGCTTATGTGGAGTCGGGCGACACCGCAGATAAAGCCGGTGCGTACGGTATCCAAAGTGGTGCCGCACCACTCATCGATCATATAGAAGGTTATCACGATACGGTTGTCGGGCTGCCTACTCATAAGCTGGTAGATCTTTTGGCACAGGTAGGCGTGCAGGCAAGCCTAACAGATACCAAGCAGTAGCACTTTGAAAACAACCAAAATTTTGGATTAGGCCTCTTTTGCAGAAGCACCGTTCGCAGTACCCGTTGAGCCAGTGGCTCAAGATATGGCTGAGGTTTTGTGGGAAGGCCTGGCTCCCGAAAATCGTGTGGCCGTGGCTGCAAAAACTATTAACCTCGATGGTGTAGTCAGCATTCACCTTATCAATCGCCACCAGTAATAACCCTGCGCGGTTAGGTGTTGGCTACGGATAGGCGTATACTAAGAAGTAACCGAATCGTCCGTTACAAAAACCTGAGGAGAACGTATGTCAAAAGACAAAGGCCGCAAAGAGGTTAAGAAGCCTAAAAAGCCAAAAGCAGTTGTGTAGTCATGGCTACTGCTCATAAAAAAGTAATCTTTAGCGAGACCGCAGAGGGTATCGATATTAAAGCGCGCCTGGTGCGTATGACACAAGACCCAGTGTTTAGCACGAAGCCGTCCTACAGCGCAAATGCGGCGCAGTATCCCGACAATCTTATTCCGTTTGTCGACAAACATATGAATTACCTGGCCGCCCATCCGGGTACTGATCCGCAGCACTATATGGCTAACCTGCGGCTCATCACGCGCCTCAAGTAGGAGGCACTAGGTACGCGCGCAACACCCATGGTATACTTCAGCCATACAGCCTAAGCATAGGCGTTAATACATAATGAACGGAGCATACCCATGAGCCCAGAAGAACAAACACCAGCAACCCCACCAGCAGAACCAGCAACCCCAGCACCAGAACCCGTAACCCCACCGCCGGCGGAGCCAGCGGCACCAGCACTTGCCGCTCAGCCAGTTGCGCAGCCACAAGCAAGTACCACTGATATTCTTGGTATTATCAGTCTTGTGTGCGCGTTCATTGGATTGGCGCTTATTGGTTTTATCCTCGGTCTTGTTGGCGTGAGTCAGGCCAAAAAAGCTGGTCGTTCAACCACACTTTCTAAGATTGGTTGGATCCTTAACCTGGTATTTATGATTATCGGCTTGATTGTCGGTATTGTTCTTGTCATTGCGGCATTCAGTGGTGACTCAACCACAACTTCTACCTCAACCTACCCTTACTAAAGCTTCCAGCTAAAATACTTTATACTCAGTAGCTGTGAAGATAGTTATTGAGCCTGGTTGTTACGTGGTAGCCGTCTCGGGCGGTGTGGATTCGATGGTGTTGCTTGATATTGTGCGGCAACTCCCGCAGTTGCGGCTGATTGTTGCGCATTACGACCATGGTATTCGCGAAGATTCGGCCGCCGATCGCGCGCTGGTGCAAAAGGTTGCGGCTGCGCATGGGCTGCCGTTTGTGTATAGCGAAGGTAATTTGGGCGCAATGGCTAGTGAGGATGCGGCACGCAGGGCTCGGTACGACTTTTTGCATAGTGTTCGAGTGGCGGCTCATGCTCAAGCAATTATTACGGCGCACCACCAGGATGACATGCTCGAAACAGCAGTTATTAACGTGATTCGGGGAACGGGCAGGCGAGGGCTCAGTTCGCTGAGTAGCCGTGATTATATTATGCGTCCGCTGCTCACCTTTAATAAACGCCAGATTCTCCGCTATGCTGAACTGCACGGGCTTGAATGGCGCGAAGACAGTACGAATAGCAACGAAAAATATCTGCGCAACTACATTCGACACCGAGTAATGAGCAGGCTTACTGCTGAGCAACAAGCCGCGTTACTTGTGCACATCGACGCCGCGAAGCAGCTAAATGACGAAATAGATAGCCTCTTGCAGGCCCAGTTGCACGTGCAGCCCGCAGCTCACCAGCTCGGTCGGCAATGGTTCACAGGGCTCAGTCATACAGTTGCACGCGAAGTGATGGCAAGTTGGCTTCGCGCGCAGGGGTTGACCTTCGACAGTAAAAAACTACAACGGCTCGTGGTGGCAGCCAAAACCTATGCTCCAGGGAAGCAAACCGATGTTAGTAACGGGGTAAGCTTGGTGGTTTCACGGCAGTACTTGGCACTCGTCCGTGCTGACCGCTAGCATTCCAGTTTAGAAGTCGCTATAATGAGTAAATACATGAGTAAAAAACCGACCCGCAAACATCCTCTTCCTGGTAACAACAAACGCAACATCAAGAATATTGTTTTCGTCGCTATCTTAATGCTCTTTGGTTTGGTTATCTTTGCTGCCTACAATCAACCAGAGAAGTTGAAAGATGTGCCGCTTTCCGAAACGATCGCCGCGGCCAACGACGGTCAAGTTAAAGAACTTACCATCAAGGGCAGCGAAGTTATCGTTACCAGGAAGGGTGATGATCAGCCAACAGAACGTTCCTACAAAGAGCTTGGCTCGAGCATTTACGAGCAAGGGCTCAAGCAGGATGTAGAAGGGCTGCAGGTTAACCCTCAACCCGATTCGAGTGCCGGCAGCACCTGGCTCACGCTCGGGAGCGCCATTTTGCCCGTGTTGTTAATTACTGGTGTGCTGTTCTTTATGTTGCGCAGTGCTCAGGGCCAAGGCAATCAGGCTATGAGCTTTGGTAAGAGTAAGGCTCGCTTGTATGGCAACGAAAAAGACAAAGTGACCTTCAAGGCAGTTGCTGGTAGCGATGAAGCGAAGCAAGACCTCGAAGAAGTTGTCGAGTTCCTCAAGTTCCCCAAGAAGTTCGAAGGTGTTGGAGCCAAGATTCCAAAGGGTGTACTGCTGGTTGGCCCTCCGGGTACCGGTAAAACGATGCTGGCGCGAGCCGTTGCCGGCGAAGCTAACGTACCATTCTTTAGTATTTCTGGTTCTGAATTTGTGGAAATGTTTGTGGGTGTTGGTGCTTCGCGCGTGCGCGACCTGTTCGCCAAGGCTAAAAAGAACGCACCATGTATTATCTTTGTTGACGAAATTGACGCCGTTGGTCGTAAACGTGGTTCGGGTATGGGTGGCGGACACGACGAGCGTGAACAAACGCTGAACCAGATTCTGGTCGAGATGGACGGCTTTGAGCAAGGCCAAAATGTCATCGTGTTGGCCGCAACCAACCGTGCGGATGTGCTCGACCCAGCATTGCTCAGGCCCGGCCGTTTTGATCGTCGCGTAAACATTGGCTTGCCCGATCGCAAAGACCGCGAACTGATTTTAAGAAAACACTTTGCCAAGAAGCCCCTCAGCAAGAGTGTCGACCTCGATGCTCTGGCTGCAAAGACCGCTGGCTCATCTGGCGCTGATCTTGCTAACATTGCCAACGAAGCAGCTATTTTGGCTGCGCGCCACAGCCGTAAAGAAATCACTCAGAGCGATGTGACCGGAGCATTCGAAAGAATTGCCATTGGCCCAGAACGCAAGAGCAAAGTGATGAGCGAAAAAGAAAAGCAGATGACCGCCTATCACGAAGCTGGCCATGCTATCGTGGGCCACGTTTTGCCCGACAGTGATCCGATCCACAAAGTGACTATTATCCCGCGTGGTGGCACGGGCGGTGTCACCTGGTCCATCCCGCCAGAAGACAAAAGCTACCACAGTATTATTGAGTTTAAAGATGTGCTGGCACGTATGCTTGGCGGTCGTATCGCCGAAGAAATCATTTACGGACGCGATCACGTCACTACGGGTGCTGGCGCAGACTTACCAGCCGCTGCCGACCTTGCTCGCGACATGATTGTGAATCAGGGAATGGGGAGCGGTAAACTGCGCAACCAGGTATTCCATACCGACGAAGGCATCATGATGGACAAGCTGATGCATGAACGCCAATACTCCGAAGATACTGCTAAGATTATTGATGACGAAATCGAAGCTTTGATTACCGAAGCTGCTCGTCGCGCCGGCATTGTCATTAAAGCCAACAAAGAGAAGCTCGAAGAGCTCAAAGAAGCCTTGCTCGAAAAAGAAACGGTTGAGGCCGAAGAGGTTATCGAAATCTTGAAGGGTAGCAAGATGCCCAAAGAAGCCGCGCTGTACTAAGCAGCGCTGGCCGGTCAGAACTTTGTTCCTCTCGAGGGCGCTTTTATGGGGCTTACGCGCCCATGGCGCTCGCTGACCCTCTCGATTAACAAAGTTCTGACCGGCCAGCGGGCCCTGGTATACTAACTGCATTATGAAGTTAATCTTTATCTATGGTCCGCCTGCATCAGGTAAGTTAACTATTGCTGAGAAGCTTTCCGAGAATACCGGCATACCCTTGTTCCATAATCACTTAACAAGAGACATCGTAAGGGATATTTATAAAACTGATCTAGCCGCGAACTACGAACTAGTACATACGTTGCGATGTGATGTCCTTGAACACTGCGCGAGGCATAATACCGACTTAATCTTCACTGTTGTGTACGAGGGTAAAGACGATGATGAAATCACAAAATCCTACATACAGGTGGTAGAAAGCAATGGCGGCGAGGTACTCTTCGTTGAGTTAACTGCAACCAGGGACGACTTGATTAAGCGAGTTGACAATGAGTCAAGAAAACGCTTCAAGAAACTTACTGATTCATCCATCATGCACGAGATTACGCAATCTATGGATATCTATATTATTCCATTTGTAGAAGCGCTCAAAATAAATACATCTGAGCTTGAGCCGGATGAGTCCGCAAAGCTCATAGCGAACAAACTACACCTGTAGAAAGTGTTCGCAATCGGCAGTAGTTGTCTCTATAATGGTGGCTAATGAATCGATTGCTAAAGAAGGCCAACGCGCGTATTAGCTTGGGCAACGCCGCAGCCCTGTTGGTGGCGGCCTCAATTGTTGGGCAGCTGCTCGGTTTTTTGCGTACTCGTATGATTAACGCTAACTTTTTGGCAACTGGCCCAAACAGCACCGACGCCTACTTTGCTGCAGTTAAAATCCCAGACTTTTTCTTCTTTACCTTAGCGGCGGGGGCGCTCGGTGTGGCCTTTATGCCAATCCTGGCGGACCACATTGAAAAGGGCGATAAGAAGGGTTCGTGGGAATTATCTGCTAGTTTGATGAACCTGCTCGGCATCATCATGGCCATCGTGGGCGTGATTATTATCGTGTTTGCAGAACCGCTTCTGAAGTATATTGTGGCGCCAGGGCTCACGCCAGAACAAATGCACAACGCGGTATGGATTATGCGCCTGATTGCCTTCAACCCATTGCTCTTTACGCTGTCCGGAATTTTAACCAGCGTGCAACAACTGTACGGACGGTTCTTCTTCTACGCAGTAGCGCCGTTATTCTATAACTTATCGATTATTATTAGTATCTTTGTGCTGCACAATTTTGGATTGATTGGCCTGGGGATTGGTGCATTGATTGGTGCTGTGCTGCAGCTACTGGTAGTGTTTTTTGGTCTAGCTGGCCTCAAGTTTCATTACTACCCAAAGATTCTGTGGCGCAACAGAGACTTCCGGCACATTTTGCGCCAGTTGCCGCCACGCTCTATTGACCAGGGCATTGACTCACTCAACAGTATTGTCGAAACTAACCGTGCCCGAGCACTGGGTGAGGGTTACCTCAGCTATTACGAAAACGCCTATACGTTGCAACAGGCACCAATTATGTTGGTGGGAACGGCCATCTCGACGGCGGCATTCCCGCGCTTGACCAACCGTTTGGCACAGGGGCGGCCCGACTTATTCCGCAAAGAATTCCTCAAAGTTATCCGTATTATGATCTGGATTGCGTTGCCGGTGGTAGTGATCGGCTACTTTGCCCGCGGCTACTTGGCCCGCCTGATCTTTAGCCGTAATGCGCCGGAGATTGCAATGATCCTTGGCTTCTTCGCGGGCGCCATCTTCTTCCGTATTCTCTACACCATTGTGTCGCGCTACTTTTATGCGTACAAAGACACCATGACGCCGCTGTTCGTGTCTATTTTTGCCATTGCTCTGAATGTCTTCTTGGCTATTACGCTGTCTAAACTCTATGGGGTGACCGGCTTAGCAATGGCGCAGTCGATTGTGGCTTTTGCCGAAGTCGTGGTGCTGGTAATTGTGATGGTGATCCGCGATCCAAAGTTGTTCGACCGTACCTTCTTGGGTGGTCTCTGGAAGATTGTTTCGGTGACGGGCTTTACATTGCTCGCGGCGTTCATTATGATCTCGTTCTTGCCATTGAATGCCGACGACCGTGGATTTATTGAGCTGGGAACAAAACTCGCCGCGATTATCGGCGTAACCTTCTCGGTTCACGTTGGTGTGTCGTGGTTGTTTGGGCTCGAAGAGGTGAACCCAATTATCCATAAAGTGAAGCGTGTGTTATTTCGCCCCGTTAAGATCCAATAGTTTTAGCTAGAAGTGATCTTTGGTATAGTAGGCTTATGCAAAAGAAAAGTATCAAGCTCTGGATTTGGCTGTTGGCAAGCCCGTTTATTGCTTTAATTGCTATAGCGGTGTTGCAGTTTATTGTTAAGGTACTGCTCGGTAGTACCAGTGATCCAAGTGGTTTTGCACTGGCGATTAATATATTCACAACGCTGCTTGGTATTCTCGCGGTGCTCCTCATATTTTTTGGTACTCCCATATGGATCATTATGATCGTCGTGACGTCGTCGAATAACAATAAAGTAGCTGCGCCAACCGTACCTTCACAGCCGGCACAACCGCAAGACCCCACGACCCCCGCGGCACCACCAACTCCGCCAACTCATCAATAATCCCTCAACCTCTGTTATACTAGGGTGCAGATGAGTGAAGCCCAGATTCGAAATTTTTGTATTATTGCCCATATTGACCACGGCAAGTCAACGCTAGCTGACCGTTTGCTGGAGTTGACTGGCACGGTGCAGAAGCGCGACATGAAGGCCCAGCTGCTGGACCGCATGGATTTGGAGCGCGAAAAGGGGATTACCATTAAGCTGGCGCCGGTGCGCATGGATTACAAAGGTTACCAGCTGAACCTGATCGACACACCGGGGCATGTGGACTTTAGCTACGAAGTATCGCGCAGCCTTGAGGCTTGCGAAGGTGCGATTTTAGTGGTGGATGCGTCGCAGGGGATTCAGGCGCAGACATTGGCCAATGTGTACTTAGCGATGGCCGCTGACCTCACCATTATCCCGGTACTTAATAAAATTGATTTGCCCGCCGCAGACGTGCCGCGCGTCACAGCCGAAGTGGTGGCCTTGCTTGGCTGCAAGCCCGAAGAGATTTTGCATATCTCGGCCAAAACGGGTGAGGGCGTGCCAGCAGTGCTCGACAAAGTTGTAGGCGAAGTTCCGGCTCCAACAGGCATAGAAGATGCACCAACCCGCGCGCTTATTTTTGATAGCTATTATGATGATTACCGTGGCGTCATTCTGTACGTGCGCGCCGTGGACGGTGCCATCAAAAAAGGCGATGCCATTACCATGATGGCTACCGGCGCCGAAGGCATCGCGCTCGAAATCGGTGCGCTGAAACCACAAATGACACCGCTTGCTGGCCTGGCAACTGGCGAAATCGGCTACATTGTTACCAACCTCAAAAGTACGCGCGAAGCGCGGGTGGGGGACACGGTTACTCTGGCTAAAGCACCTGCCGCCCAGGCCTTACCGGGCTATTTGGATGTAAAACCCTTCGTATATGCCGGGTTCTTCCCGCAAAGTAACGAGTTCTATAACGACCTCAAAGATGCCATCGAAAAGCTGAGCTTGAGTGATTCGGCGTTGCAGTTCGAGCCCGAAAACTCGCCGGTGCTCGGGTTTGGGGTGCGCGTTGGCTTTTTGGGGCTGCTGCACATGGACATTGTGCGCGAACGTTTGGAGCGCGAATATAACCTCGACCTGGTGGTTACTAACCCGTCGACTGATTACCAAATCATTCTGCTGAACGGCGAGCAGCTTGATATCAAGAGTGCTTCAGACTTGCCTGACCCGGCCAAGATCGAAGAAATCCGCGAACCGTGGATCAAGGGCGAAGTGGTGGTGCCCAAAGAGTACGTGGGTGCGGTGATTCAGTTAATTAGCAGCAAGCGGGGAATTCAAAAAAACCTCAGTTATGTGGATGCACAACTGGCGCTGGTGAGCTTCGAAGCGCCGTTGGCGAACTTGCTAACCGACTTTTACGACCAGCTCAAAAGTGTCACCAGCGGCTACGGCTCCTTTAATTATGAGCTGGATGACTACCGAGCTGAAGACCTGGTGCGCCTCGACTTTTACGTCGCCGGCGAAATAGTTAACGCGTTAAGTATTATGGTGCACCGCAGCGAAGCCCAACGCTTGGGGCGCGAAGTAGTCGAAAAACTCAAAGACGTGATCCCGCGCCATAACTTCCAGGTAGCGCTGCAGGCAGCCATTGGCGGCAAGTTCATCGCCCGCGAAGACATTTCGGCCTTCCGTAAAGATGTGACCACCGGCCTGTACGGTGGTGATGTCTCCCGTAAAAAGAAAGTGCTGGCCAAGCAGGCTAAGGGTAAAAAACGTATGAAGCGCTTCGGTAAGGTTGAGATTCCGGCGGCTGCCTTTACGGTGCTGCTCAAGCGCGACTAAGCGGCTTGTAGTTCGCCGAGGTCTTTAATAATCTCAGCGGCGTGCTTTTTAGGATCGACACCCTTGTAGCTTTTGGCGATCTTACCTTCGGGGTTGATGATATAGGTATCGCGGTGTACGCCGATAAATTCGCGGCCCATGAACTTTTTGGGGCCCCACGAGCCGTAGGCTTCGATCACTTCGTGCTCGGGGTCGCTGAGTAGTGTAAAGTTCAACCCGTGTTTTTCGGCAAACTTTTTGTGGCTCTTCACGCTGTCTTTGCTGATACCCAAAACCACCGCGTTACCAAACTCGGCAATAGCGTCGCGCTCGTCCCGAAAGTTGCAGGCTTCGGTGGTGCAGCCGGGCGTATCGTCTTTAGGGTAGAAGTATAAAACCACCCACTTGCCACGATAATCTTGCAACGTGTGCGTGGTTCCATCCTGGTCTTGCAGGCTAAAATCTGGTGCTGGTTTCATGTTTACCCTCCTCAATTGCACAATTTCCTGCTATAACTGTAGCATGAGTGAACTCGAGTACCTGGCGGATTTTCGGGCTGTGCTGCAAAACCCGGAGCAACCGTATGAACCGTCAGCCGAAAGTATTGAAACTTTAGCCCAAACTGATATGGTGCTTTTTGTGGGGCCCAGCGCTTCTGGCCGCAACACGATTATTAACGAACTGCTGCAAACGAGCGGCTATCACTACATTGTTTCGGATACTACCCGAGCGCCCCGCGTAAACGATGGCGTGTCCGAGCAAAACGGCGTGCAATACTGGTTTCGTTCTGAAGAAGAAGTGCTGAACGACCTGCGAAACGGTGCGTTTATCGAAGCAGCAATTATCCATCAAACCCAAGTTTCGGGTGTAAGTGTTCGAGAAATTGCCGAAGCGCACAAGAAAGGCGAGGTTGCTGTTACCGACATCGAGATTCGCGGTGTCGAAACCATGAAGCAGCTCAAGCCCGATGTGATGTGCCTGTTTGTGGTGCCACCGAGCTTTGATGCCTGGCAAGAACGTCTGCAGGCACGGGGCACGATGGATCCAAAAGTTTATCGCAACCGCATGGAAAGCGCTGTAAAAGAGTTCCAGGCCGCACTCGATAACTCATATTACTGGATCGTTATCAACGATGATCTGCAAGAAGCAGTTGAGTACTCAGCAGCCCTTATACAGAATCACGTACCAGATGAAGCGAAGCAAAAACTCGGCCGCACCGTGGTACAAGAAATGCTTGACCGGACCAGCGAAATCTTAAATAACTTGTAAAACCGGCAGAGCAGTGGTATAAAGACTATACTATGAGTATCGAGGTACCTGTACCCGAACCGCCAGTAGAAGAGCTTGACTTTTACCACCTGACGCCCGAACAATGCCTAGCTTTGGCAAGTGGCTACTTTGCACGCCTTACGCCTCCGCTGGGAGTGGACAACGCAACCGAACACGAACCCGCGACACTTGCAGTGGTTTTAACCAAGCGCCCAACTAAATTTGGCGAACGTGCACTGCCGGATCACGGGAGGCTGGTAGTAGACAGAACCACTGTTAGAGGGGGCAAAATCCACACAGAGGTTGAGTATTGGAAAGACCCTGCCGGGGAAGTGCAGAAACTTGATGCCTGGCGCGACAGGCGAAGGTACGATGGCCATCTTACAGCCTACGACGAACTACAGGTGACACCAGAGAAAATCACCTACCGCAACGGCACAAGTACTTCGGCATCCATGAACTTCTCGCCCGGGCAACTTATCTTTGTACTGCGTGAAGCCGACCGACTGATAAATCCCGACAGCTACAGCACTCTCGCTTAGCACTCCTTACTTGCGAGTGCCAACAGTTCTGGTATAATACCTTTATGATAACCGAACGACAGCAGAAGATTTTAGCTGCGATTGTGGAGCAGTATGCTGAGGTTGCCAGCCCGGTTGGCTCTTCGCTTTTAGCTAAAGTTTTTGATGTGTCTTCGGCAACTGTTCGCGCCGAAATGGCCGAGCTCGAGCGAAACGGCTACATTATGCAGCCGCACACTAGCGCTGGCCGCGTACCAACCGATAAAGGCTATCGGCTGTACGTGAATAATCTGGCGAGCGAAACGGAAGTACCGGCTGAACGGCGCGCCGAACGGGCACTGGCTGCCCGCGTCAGTGGTGGCGCACTGCCGGAACGAACTATTCGTAACGCCGTCGATACGTTGGTTGAACTGACGCATAACCTGGGCATTGCCACCATTGGTAACCAACTGTACATGAGTGGCCTCTCTAACTTATTTGGCCAACCTGAGTTTATGAACGGCGCGCAGGTGCAACAAGTGGCGCGTTTGCTCGATAACTTAGAGCCGTGGCTCCGCGAAGCTGCCCCCAACGAGCCGCTGAGCGTGTACATCGGGCAAGAAAATCCCATTGGTCGCAGCGCCCAGTGTTCGCTGATTATCAGTAAATTCCGCAGTCCATACAGCGACCACAGCTACATTGGGGTGCTTGGCCCAACGCGCCAGCAATACCGTGACGTTATGCAGTTAGTGGAACAAACTGGCCGAGCTTTAGAAGGAGCTTTATATGAACGCTAAACAACCAAAAAAGCAGCCCAAAGCAGACGTTGCTGTGCTAGAACAGCAGATTGCCGACCTGACCGAAGCACTTCAACGTGAACGCGCTGATGTTATTAATGTGCGCCGCCAACACGCTGACCAGGTCGCTACCCTCAAGCAAGCAGTGAAAGCACAGGTTATCGAAGAGCTGCTGCCGGTTATTGATAACTTTGAACGCGCCCTCAAGCATGTACCAGCAGACCTGGCGGACAATGCATACGTAAAAGGTGTGCAGGGTGTCGTCGCTCAGTTTGAGCACACCCTCAAGAGTATGGGTGTCACGCGTATTAAGACGATTGGCGAGGTGTTTGATCCGCATATCCACGAAGCCGTGAGTATGGAAGAAGGAGAAGGCCATATAGAACGCGTGACCGAAGAACTCCAGGCGGGCTATCAACTTGGTGATGACGTGATTCGCCATGCCATGGTCAAAGTACGGATGGAACTGGAGTAGGCCCATGTTTCGGAAGCCGCCGCCCTTCAACTCGTGCGAAGGCTGTCCGGCTGCCGAAATGTTGGAATGTGCCACTAAACAAGAGCGGTATCGGTTTGGTCAGGCAGTAAATCATGCCATGTCGTTTATCCCTGCCAACCTACAACTCTATCCGGACGACCCGGAGCGAGCTGAGCTTTTGAGCCAATCCCTTGGTGTTAGTTACGAAGTTCCCGCACAGCTTCTCCCTGGTATTATTAAATGCGTCAAAACCCGTTCTGCCGCCCAGTGTACACGCCAAGCCTCAACAGTTGACGTGATAGTAACAGGGGACAGATTGTAAATTAGCACTCTTGACTTGCGAGTGCCAATTTTTGTATGATACAATTACGTTAGCACTCTAAAGTACATATTGCTAATACGAAAGGAAATTCTACAAAATGGGTAAAATAATTGGAATCGACTTAGGAACAACCAACTCCGCGATGGCGGTGATGCAGGCCGGAAAGCCTGAGATTATCGCTAACAGCGAGGGTCAGCGCACCACGCCAAGTGTAGTTGCGGTGAATAAGAACGGCGAACGTTTGGTTGGCCAGGTGGCACGCCGCCAGCAGGTGACTAACAGCGCCAATACTATTTACGAAGTGAAGCGCCTCATCGGTCGCAGCTGGACCGACAAAGAAGTGCAGCGCGACATCAAGCTCATGGGCTACGAAATGGTCAAGAGCGGCAATGGCGTGAAGGTAAAGATGGGCGACAAAGAATACAGCCCCGAAGAAATCAGCGCCATGATCTTGAGTAAGCTCAAGGCCGATGCCGAAAGCTTCCTTGGCGAACCGGTGACCGAAGCAGTAATTACTGTTCCTGCCTACTTCGACGACTCTCAGCGCCAAGCGACTAAAGATGCTGGTAAAATTGCCGGCCTCGAAGTAAAGCGTATTATTAACGAACCAACTGCTGCCGCTTTGGCTTATGGCCTCGACAAAGACGCTAAAAAAGACGAAAAAATTGCGGTGTACGACCTCGGCGGCGGTACGTTCGACGTATCTATCTTGGAGCTTGGCGACGGTGTCTTTGAAGTAAAGAGCACCAATGGTGACACGCACCTCGGTGGTGCCGACTTTGACCGTGTGTTAGTAAACTACTTCGCTGAAGAATTCAAAAAAGAACACGGCATTAGCATCGAAGACGATAAAGCTGCCATGCAGCGCTTGCGCGACGAAGCCGAAAAAGCCAAGATTGAGCTTTCGACGACCAACGAAGTGAACATTAACCTGCCGTTCTTAACCGCAGATGCCGATGGGCCGAAGCATTTCGAGCACAAACTGACCCGCGCCAAACTTGAGAGCCTGGTGGGCGATCTGATCGACAAGACCGCCAGCCCTTGCGAGAAGGCCCTCAAGGATGCCGGTGTTAAAGCCAGCGAAATCGACGCCGTAGTACTGGTGGGCGGTATGACCCGTATGCCAGCCGTGCAAGAAAAGGTCAACAAGATCTTTGGCAAAGAGCCCATGAAGGGCGTAAACCCTGACGAAGTAGTTGCTATTGGTGCCGCAATCCAGGGCGGTGTGCTGCAAGGCGACGTCAAAGACGTGCTGTTGCTGGATGTAACACCGTTGAGCCTGGGTATCGAAACCCTTGGTGGCGTGGCAACCAAGCTTATCGAGCGCAACACCACTATTCCGACCAGTAAGTCAGAAGTCTTTAGTACTGCTGCAGACAATCAGCCACAGGTAGAAATCCACGTGGTGCAAGGTGAGCGCGAAATGGTGGCCGACAACAAGTCGCTCGGTCGTTTTGTACTCGACGGAATCCCACCAGCGCCGCGCGGTGTGCCGCAGGTAGAAGTGACCTTTAACCTCGACGCCAACGGCATTTTGAATGTTACGGCTAAAGATAAAGGTTCGGGTAAAGAACAGAGTATTACCATCCAAAACAGCTCAGGTCTCAGCAAAGAAGAAGTCGAAAAGATGGCCAAAGACGCCGAAGCGCACGCTGACGAAGACAAGAAAAAGCGTGAAGCAATCGACAGTCGCAACCAACTTGACAGTGCGGTGTATCAGGCCGAAAAACTCAAAAGCGACAATGGTGATAAACTGAGTGACGAAGACAAGAAAACTTTGGACGAAGCCGTTGAAGCAGCCAAAAAAGTAACTGCCGACGAGAAGGTCGACAAAGACGCGCTCGAAGCAGCCCTCAAAGAGCTGAATGACAAGATCATGCCAATCGGCGCCAAAATGTACGAACAGACACAAGGTGAAGCGCCCGCTGATGGCGAAGAATCAGCCGAGAAGCCAAAAGACGACAAAGAAGCACCTGTCGAAGGTGAAGTCGTCGACGAAGAAAAAACCGAAGAAAAGAAGGAAAAATAACAATGAACTTTCCTCGCGTTCCCTAGGCAAACTCCTACCCTAAACAACCAGATTAGTATAAAAGGAGTTTTCTATGAGAAACGAAAAAGGGCTTCCAAGAAGCCTTGTTGAAGAATGCAGAGGAATGTTTGACGAGCTAGCTGGCGAGAAGGAGCCAACATATCTTGGCACAAAAGATAGTGCTGCGGTATTTTGGCGTCAGGCAGAGTTTGGGCTCGATGATGGGCGAAGGCTGCAGATGGCAGACGTCACGCGGCGTAGAAGTCTTGCGGCAAGAATGTTCATGGGTCCGCTGCTCGCGAAGCAGATCTTTGTACTTGATCTAGCCACGCCAACGGATGCGCAATCTGAAAGCGCTACACAGTACGTCGTCACTGATCGTTCTGTTGATATCGCGACGCGTGAAATCCCCGAGCGCCCTCGAGGCACGGAGCTGAGCTATCCAGATTGTCGTACTCGTGGGCTCGGAGCACCAAGCGAAGAGCAGCGCAGCGAGTTCATATCTACGATTACTGAGCTCGGCCATCGGTACATGTTCTTCTTCCCAGAGAGTGGGGAGTAAAAGAAAGGGCGGGAGCATATAGCTCCCGCCAGCAGTGCTATACTAATAAATACAGATAAGCCAAAGGGGGATACATGGGAATCATTGGTTGGATCATACTCGGTGGCATAGCTGGCTGGCTTGCCTCGATCATTACCAAACGAAACGGTGAGCAGGGGTTCTTTGGGAACATCTTGGTGGGAATTATTGGTGGACTCCTTGGTGGTGGCCTGATGAGCCTGCTCGGCGGTAGCGGTGTTACCGGCTTTAACCTGTACAGTCTGCTCGTGGCGGTTGGCGGCGCAGTGATTGCACTGCTGATCTACGGCGCTATTCGTGGTAAAAAATAAGTAAACAATCGAACAAATTAGCACTCTTGAGTTTTGAGTGCTAATTTTGTATCATGGTAGAGTTATGCACGAAAGAGAAGAAGCCCTATTGCAGGACGGTATGAATAGCATTGACAGTATGCTAGGAGTTTGGTATAATGGGGCTACTCCGCCTCGCTCTGGCTGCAAAGCCCAGCGAGGTGTTTTTATTGGGAGTGTTTTATAGTGGATACACTTATACTGATAGACGGCGAAAATCTTAGGCACAGACTCGCAGAGGTACTTGTGAGGAATCGTAGGATACCAAATGGACAAAAGCTCCGTAAATTTGATGTCCGTGGTTTTGTGCAAGAAATTATACCCGAAGTTAAAGAGCCAGAGATCCGATACTACGGAGCAAAGGTAAAAATGATGGGAAAGCAGAAGACTCGCCGCAAAACACTTGCGATTATTCAGCAAAAAAGGGCATGGAATTCTGTGTTGCAACAACAGCGCGTGCAGTATGTTGAGGCAGGGTCCTTGCAGCTAAGAGTCGATAGCTCCACCAGTAACTCCGAATATCTGATTGAAAAGGGCGTAGATGTAAGTATTGCCGTCGACATGATGCTATCTGCTCTGAAGCACCGTGTTAAGCGTATAGTGCTCATTAGCTCCGATGCAGATCTATTGCCAGCTGTCCGCGCACTCAAGGACGATAAGGGAGCTACGGTTACGTACGTTGCCTATGAGGGATTTATCTTGCCGTCTCTTTCGCAATTCTCTGACAAAACTCGTATTTTTACTGACACGCAGATCTTGAAGTATTTTGATAAACTTCATAAAAACATAGAAGGTAGAGCATGAGTAAGCGTGATTATTACGATGTTTTAGGCGTTAATAAGTCGGCCAGTGCCGACGAGATTAAAAAGGCCTTTCGCAAACATGCTATCGAACACCACCCTGATCGTGGTGGTGACGAAGCTAAGTTCAAAGAAGTGAACGAAGCCTACGAAGTGCTTAAAGATTCTGGCAAACGCCAGCGCTACGACCAGTTTGGCCATGCGGGCGTGGGCAGTAGTGCCGCGAGTGACGGTGGCAACCCCTACGCTGGGTTCGGCGGTTTCGGCGGCGCGCAAGGCCAGAACGTCAACTTTGACTTTGGTGACCTGGGCTTAGGCGATATCTTTAGTAGCTTCTTTGGCGGCGGCCAACAAGGCGGCGGTCGGCGCAGTAACCGCGGGCAAGACATCCGGTTGGCAGTTGACGTCACCTTCGAAGAAGCGGTATTTGGAACCGAGGTAGAAGTGCGTTATGGCGCTGACGTGGAGTGTAAGCACTGTAAAGGCACCACCGTAGAACCGGGCCACGAAATGAAGACCTGCCCCGAATGTAAGGGCTCCGGCCAAGTGGTGCGAGTGATGCGCACCATCTTTGGCAACATGCAGCAGGCAACCATCTGCCCGACTTGTCATGGCGCAGGCAAGGTGCCCGAAAAGGTTTGCACGGTGTGTAAAGGTGCGGGTACGCAGCACGAACAACGTAATCTTAAAATTAAGATTCCGGCTGGCATTGATGATGCAACCACTATTCGGCTGCGTAAACAGGGAAATGCCGTCGCTCGTGGTGAGGCCGGCGATCTCTATGTAGACGTACGGGTCAAGCCGCATAAGCACTTCACCCGCGAAGGCGATCTGATACTAAGTGAAGAAACTATCCACATGGTGGATGCAGCTTTGGGTACCGAAATTGACGTTGAAACAGTCGATGGCCCCGTGCGCATGAAGATCCCGGCTGGCACCCAAAACGGTACCGACTTTAAGCTATCTAGCCACGGTGTGCCGCACCTGCGCGGCTCAAGCCGCGGGGCTCATATTGTGACCATCGTGGTCGAAACGCCAACCAAGCTGACCAAAGAACAAAAAGAATTGCTCGAACAGTTCAAGAAAGCTGGCGGCAAAAAAGGCTTCTGGGCCTAAACCTCAGGCTTCGCCTCTTTTGGGGAAGCATAACCGTTGTTTGTTATACTGTAAGGAGCTCGAATTGGGGCTGTACTTTGTATGTTGATTACACTCAAACAAACACCGGTAAAACACATGGTGAGAATTGCTATTGCCGCAGCATTGTTGCTGGCAGTGGCCTTTCCGATTATCCTGGCCCAGCAGGCGCAGGCAGTTTTTAATTTCCCGGGCTATAATGGTGCGCTCATTTACGAAGGGGACGATGGCGACATCTACAAAGTAAACGCCGACGGCACCGACCTAGTGAACCTTACCAACGATCCTGGGCAAGACAGCAAACCGAGCTGGAGCTCGGACGGCACCAAAATTATCTTTACCAGCGATCGTTCGGGCACTTCGAGCATCTATGTTATGGATTTAAATGGTAACAACGTGACGATGGTCAGCAATGGCGTGGATGCAGCCGATCAGCCGAGCTTCTCGTACGATGGAACGCGCATCGCCTATCGCCAAAATGGGGATGATCTGGTTGTTGCCAACGCCGATGGCAGCGGCGCGAATCAAATTGTTACCGGTAGCGTTGTGCAGTATGTATGGGCACCGAGCGGTTTGCAGCTCGGGTATTCGTATGAGGATCCGGACGACGACAGCATTGACCTAATGGCCGTCAACGTTGACGGCACCAACCCGTACACGGTGCTCGAAACCGAAAGCATGGCATTTTACCAATCGTGGGCACCAGATGGCAATAAGATCGCCTACGCGCTGTTTGATACAGATACCTACACTGGCGAGCTTTACTCTATTAACCCCGACGGCACCGATAACTTTCAGGTAACGCATACGGGCAGCAGTTTGAATATTTACGTAGGGAGCTCGAGTTGGTCGCAAGATAGTACCCGCATTGCCTTTGCAATACTTGATTTAGACACGAGCATGCTCAATGGCATGGTGGTGAACGCTGATGGCACCAACCAACACATTGTTTTAAGCAACGTGCTTGGCATGTCATGGTCTCCAGATAACACGCAGCTCTTGGCACTTGGCGCAGATCCTGGCACAGGAGCTCTTGTGACTGCAAACCCTGACGGTTCTAACCGCCAGGATATAATGGCAACTAGTAATATAAACTTTGGGATTACGCTGCCGTTTTCGTGGCAGCCACTAACCATTCCGCCAACCTCCAACCAGCCGAACCCAAGCCTGCCATATACCGGCTCGCCTCTAACCTACGATGTGCCTGCCAACACGACTGATGCCTACGGTGGCGTGGCGCCGAGCTCGGTGACGATTACCGAGCAACCGACTCAGGGAACCGTTACGATTGATTCGGTCACAGGTATCATTACTTACACGTCCAACGCCAACGCAACGGCCGCAACCGATTACTTCACCTACCGCGTCTGTTCTGGGGCCAGCGACCAACTCTGTGCCATCAACACCATTACGATCACGGGCATACCGGTAGGTGGCTCAGACGGCGGTGGGGAGCTTGCTCCAACCGGCATGAACACATACGCACTTATAGCGATTACGGGCGGCGTACTTATAGGAGCTGCGGCAGTGTGGCGAACGAGCCACCGCGCTCGTATAATAAGTACCTGGCGTTAGTATATGAATGCTCCAGTAGACTATTCCGAAGGCAAGGGTGTAAAAAAAGGTCGCCGCCGCTGGTGGCAGGTGTTGCTGTTGCTGCTTGCGATTATCATGTTTGCGGCCGGAGCCTACCTGTTGTTGTTGCTCCAGTCGCCCAATATCCCCATTGGCTCGATCGACCAAAAGCAAGAACAGCAATATCAAGAAGAGGCAACGAACTACCTCAAGATTGATAAGCTTGGGTTGCTGGTGCCGTTTTACGAAGGAAGCGATGCAAGTGTGCTCGAAAAAGGCGCCTGGTGGCGCTATCCGGAGCGCGGCGACCCCGAAAAGGGCGGCAATTTCATTCTGAGCGCACACCGGTTCCAGCTGGGTTATACGCCACAACAAACGCGCGCCCGCTCACCCTTTTATCACATCGAAAGATTAGAGGTGGGCGACCAGTTTATGGTGCACTACAACGGCAAACCCTACACCTACACCATCACCAAAAAGTACGACGTCCCGCGCGATGCGGTGCAAATCGAGGCTCCATCAGAAGAGGCTAAGCTCACGCTCTACAGCTGTTCGCTCAAAGGCGAGGCCGATGGGCGGGTGGTTATCGAAGCTACGCTTCAGCCGTAGGTGTCTGTTCGTCAAGCGCAATAATGCGGTTTCTCCCTTGTTTTTTCGCTTCGTACATTGCTTTATCGGCTGCATCAATCGCCTCGTCAAAAGTTTTCTCTGGATTAAGACGCGCAACGCCGATACTTGCGGTAAGGCCTGTTTTTTCTACCTCACCACTCAACTCGTTTTCTATACCGCCAGCCTCGTGTTGCACCATGCGCCGGATATCCTCAAGGACCTCGAGGGCATCTTCACGGCCGGTATTTCGGACTATGATAAAGAACTCATCGCCACCGATACGCCCAACGACGTCCCCCTCACGCCTAACAATTTGATTCAGGCGATAGCCAACGTAGCGAAGCACGCGGTCGAGCCTTGCATGGCCAAACGTGTCATTGATCTTCTTCATATCGTCAAGGTCTACGAAGGCAACGGTATCATGCTCTCTTGAGGCGTCCCGATCTTTTTTACGAGCACTTACAAGCTCATTGTATGCTAACCGAGTTGCGTAACGACTTTTTACTCCGGTGAGATCATCAACCATTGCTCGTTCAGCAAGTGGTTTTAGCTCAGCAGCCTCTTCTTTTAGTTTGGCGTTCGCTTCGGTTGTTTTAAAGTGGGCATGGGATAGGCCTTTATTTTCTTCTACGACTGTACGATATTTTTCGCGGGTGACATCTAATTGAGATTGAATTTGGTCATGTGCCGCACGCATAGCCATTTTGTCATGTATCATATCCTCGTATTCGGCGGCATGAAAGGCATCGCGTGCTACGTCGGTTCCAGCATCGTCGTACACAGGGTAAAAAGCAGCACCCTCTGGCGGAGTAGGAAGAGGTTGCTCGGGTGGCTGATGGAACTGTGCAGAGTCTGGCGTGTCCATAGGTGTTATTATAGCATAAGTTTTATCAATAAGCAATAGCGTTACGATGTTTTGCTGAGTATGTATTATAATAGTCACTAGATGAAGAAGCTGCAGGCCAACAGTAACGGCTTTATCCCGATGCTCATTTTGTTACTCACCGTAGTAGTGATCGTTATCGTGCTGGTATTTATGCGGGTCAGCCAAAGTCAATAGACGGCGGTTGAAAAGTATTTGAAAATATGGTATTATACTTATTATGACTTTTACTGCGCATTCACCCGAGTATCTTACTCAAGAAATCCGGCCGGTAGACAGTTTTTACAGTAGTGCCATGCCCGATGCCGACTCGCACCGCTACCCGGGCGAGCGCCCCGAAACCAGCTTTTTAACCGATGGTACTAATGTTATGCCGCTCGCGTATGATACAGAAACTTCACAATTTGAAGTAACCACGGCCGAGGGTATCCAAGAGGTAGACGACTGGCTCGACGCTCGCGGTGTAGCTCAGCTCGAAGATCGCATCCCGGTGGTGAGTTACGGCGCTAACAACCAACGGAGCGAGCAGCGGGAGGCAGTGCTGCGTGCGGTGCATAAACACTGGCGTGCGAGGAAGCATAGGTGAAGTTACAGTACGACGCGGACGCGATCAAGTTGGTAGGCCTGGGGCTGGTGCCGTGGGTGCGCATGGGGCCGCAGCAGTGGTTGCCGCACTACGTTATTGCCTCGTTTTACAGTGGTGGAATGACTGGTGCCAGCGCAGTGTCGCCGGTGTATGCTCTCGAAGACCGGGTGGCCAAATTACCAGTGCTGCCAAAACTCAATACTCAGATGTTCCTGCAGCTCGAAAGCTTTCAGAATATGCTCAACACCGCAGTGCCGGGCTACGATGTGCTCACCTACAAGCCCGTCACGGTACCGGCGGCGTTGAGCGACCGCAAATTTTTAATGGTTGACCCCCGTTTTACCAAAGAATACGAAAATAAAGTGTGGTTCCGCGAGCATTTTAGCGGCAAGTTGACCTTTCCGCAGTACAAGGTGTTCCAGCGTGCCAATGTAGCTCCAACCGAAGCAGTTTTTGCCGAAGTTATGGACGGTCGCAAAAAAGTGGTGGTGCAAGACGAGCAGCTCAGTGGCGGCAAAGGAACCTTCTTTATCTCGACGTATGAACAGTACTGCCAGATGCTTGCCGACCTGGAGCGGTTTTCGGCTCACTCGCAGGTGGTGGTTTCGAGCGTAGTGGCTGGAGCCCGCGAACGAAGCATCCAAGCCTGTGTAACGAATGAAAAAGTGTATACCGGGCCGTTGCAGCGCCAGATTGTGGGTCATCCACTGCTGGCCAATATACAGATTGCCGATGGCGATAAGTTCTGTGGAGCCGAAGTCGACCTGGGCGACCAAGGGAGTGAAGTACACCAGCAAGCCACCGAAGTTGCCGAAACCATTGGCGAAGAACTGCAAAAAGGCGGTTACCGGGGTATTTTTGGCGTGGATTTCTTGTTGAGTGACGACGGCACGTTGTATGTGCTGGAGGTCAACCCCCGCGTTACGGGCGTTACACCTTTGTTGACGGCATTATACCAAGGGGAGCAAGGCATACCGTTCTATTTGCTGCATATTCTGGAGCTGGGCGGCTACCCATATACTGTGCAAGACGCCAGTTATTCGTTCGACAAACAGGGGTCGTGGCTGGTGCTGCACTCACTTGCATCAGAAACGGTAGAGGTGGTCGAAACGCCAGTAAGCGGTACGTATTGCATTAAAAATAGCACGTTGCAGCGCGTCAGCGATAACCAAGCACTCAGCCAGCTCAAAAGCCACCAATTTATTCTACAAAGTTATATGCAACCAGGGGCGACTGTGAAGCCTGGTGGCCGCACGGTAATTGCCCAATTTCCTCATCCGGTACTTGACTTTGACAGCGATGAGTTGTATAATACTACTGTTACTACACTTGCTGTTGTGCAGCAGAATATAATTACCAAAACAGTCTAAAAGAAGGTAAGCTATAAAGGTTATGGATACTTCGCTCATTACCATTGGTCGCGCCGAAACAATAGCCCTGCCAGAGCTGGGGTTTTTCGATGTGCCGGCGCGTATCGACACCGGTGCTCGCACCTCGTCGCTGTGGGTATCCGGCCTTAAAGAAGAAGATGGCAAGCTTTCTTTCACGTTGTTTGGTGGGCAGAGCCCGCTCTATACTGGCGAAACGGTGCAGGTAAGCAGCTACGAGCAGCGCACAGTGGCCAGTTCTAACGGGGTGGCCGAAGAACGCTACGTTGTGAAACTACTGGTGAGTTTGCATGGTAAAAAGGTACGTGCTTCATTTACGCTGACCGACCGCTCGACCCAGGTGTATCCAGTACTGATCGGCCGCAACATATTGCGCGGTAAGTTTGTGGTGAACGTAAAGCTCGGCAAACCACTGCGCGAGGCCGAAAAACAACGAAGTAAGGAGTTACAGTCATGAATATTGTGATTCTTTCGAAAGGCCCGGGCAACTACTCAACCAAGCGCCTCAAAGAAGAGGCGTTGCTGCGCGGCCACAACGTTAAGGTAGTGAACTATGCTCAGTGTTACGTGACGCTCGAGCAAAATCATCCGGTGGTACGCTATAAGGGTAAAGATATTGGTAATGTGGATGTGATTATTCCGCGTATTGCCTCGAGCCTCACCAAGTATGGTTCGTCGATTGTACGCCAGTTCGAAATGCAGAATGTATTTACGACTACCAGTTCGATTGCCTTGGTGCGTTCGCGCGACAAGCTGCGGAGCATCCAGCTGATGGCAAAAGCTGGAGTGGGCATTCCGAAAACGGTGTTTGCCCGTGATACGGCCGACCCCGAAGACGTTATCGCCCAAGCCGGCGGTGCACCACTCATTATTAAGGTAGCTCGCGGTACGCACGGCAAAGGTGTGGTGCTGGCCGAAACACGTAAGGCTGCCGAGGCGGTAATGCAGGCCTTCTACGTAGAAGGCGTGAACTTCTTGGTACAGGAGTTTATCGAAGAATCTGCTGGTACTGACATTCGTGTATTTGTGGTGAATGGTAAGGTTGTTGCCAGTATGCAGCGCCAATCGCTCGACGACGACTTCCGTTCAAATCTCCACCAGGGCGGCGAAGGTACGGTGATTAAACTGACTGACGAAGAAAAGAAAACCGCCCGTATGGCGGCCAAAGCAATGGGCTTGCCGATTTGCGGCGTGGACATGATGCGCTCCAGCCGTGGGCCATTGGTTTTGGAAGTAAATGCTAGCCCCGGGTTTGGCATCGAAAAAGTAACCGGCCGCAACGTAGCTGGTAAGATATTGGATTATGTCGAGCAAAACGCCAAGAGCAAGCGGGGCAAACGTGACCGCATCGGCGCCTAAGTATCAACGGCTGCGCTTTTTTGTTCCGCTTGTTATTTTTATTGTGCTGTTGGTGGGCGGAGCATACTTTTGGGTTGTACGAAACTCGTGTGATTTGCGGCTCGGTTCAGGGTGCGTAACACTCGAGCGGGTAAGCACCGAAGCAGCTCGGGCTCAAGGGCTCAGTGGCCGCCAGCATTTGCCCGGCGACGAAGCAATGCTCTTTATATATGAGGCACCTGGCAACTACTGCCTTTGGATGAAGGATATGCAGTTCCCGATCGATATTGTGTGGCTCAATAGTGACCGTCAAGTAATTACCACTGCGAGTGACGTGCAGCCAGGTACTTTTCCTGAGTCGTTTTGCCCCGATCAAGCTGCGCAGTACATATTAGAGTTTGCGGCCGGCTCGGTGCAGCACTACGATCTTACGGTTGGCGAGCACCTAGAATTCTAGGGGTGGTGAGTTCCCGTTTGCATAGTGCTCATGCTATGATATGGGTAGTATGATCTTGCAGAATATTGCGATTATCGCTGCCATTGCAGTGCCGGCCGTGGTGCTGGTGTTGTTGCGCAGTAACGCGGCGATTGCCTTCTTGAGCCTGTGCGCCGGTTCGGT
>CAYNBU010000005.1:1352-30413 GCA_964395925.1 uncultured Candidatus Saccharibacteria bacterium | reverse complement strand
CCGAGCCGCAAAAATTCAGCAAGTTCGACCGCAAACACTATTTCTACCCAGATTTGCCAATGGGTTATCAAATCACCCAGTTCTACAATCCAATCATCAAAGACGGCTCGGTAACCATTACGGTTGACGGCAAAGAGAAGACGATCGGCATCCACGAGGCTCACCTCGAAGCTGATGCTGGTAAATCAACGCACCCGGCTGGCAAGGACTACAGTTTGGTTGACCTCAACCGGGCCGGAACGCCACTGCTCGAAATCGTTTCGGAGCCCGACATGCACACTGCTGCCGAGGCTCGCATCTACGCCCGCGAACTGTACTTACTCATGCGCTACGCCGGTGTATCCGACGCCAACTTGTACTACGGCAACATGCGCTTCGACGTAAACGTGAGCGTCAGCAAAACCAGTGAACTCGGTACGCGTACCGAAAGCAAAAACCTCAACAGCTTCCGCAGTGTTGAACGAAGCGTCGAATACGAAGCAAACCGCCAGATTGAACTGCTCGAAAAAGGCGAGAAGATCGTGCAAGAAACGCGCGGCTGGGACGACGCCAAGCAAAAGACCTTCTCACAGCGCAGCAAAGAAGAGGCGCATGACTATCGCTACATGCCCGAACCGGACATTCCTCCGATCGAGCTGACCGAGGCGATGATCAAGCCCGTGCGTGACGCTATGCCGGTATTGCCTGCTGAGTGGCGTGCGCGCTTGCAAAAGCTTGGTATGGATCAAAGCCAGACCGACACGCTGCTCGAAGCCGAAGTCGAAGACGAAAACACCAGCTACCTTGCACTCGTTGAGTCATTGCTTGCCACGCCTGACGCCGCTAAAGCAATTGCCAACTGGATGGTCAATGTCGAAATTCCACTACGCCGCGAACTTGAAGCGACTGGCGGGCTGTCTGCCGATAATGACATGCGAGTCAAACTTTACGAACAGATTTATGAGCTCGTTAAATCAGATAAGCTGAGTTCCACTAAAGCAAAATCGCTTCTTGTTGAGCTATTGAGTCAGAGCAGTTTGCCCGAAGATCTTGAGACATACGCCGGGAGCAATGGTTATCTGCAGGTGTCTGACGAAGGCGCGATCGAAGAAATCGTCAAGCAGGTGCTGACCGAAAACGCCAAAGCCGCCGAAGACGTAAAAAACGGCGAAATGAAGGCCATCGGCTTTTTGGTGGGCCAAGTCATGAAGCAATCTCAGGGCAAGGCCAACCCGCAAATGGCGCAAACCTTAATCAAAAAACAGCTGGGCTTATAAAGCTCAAACTCCATGCTACAATAGCGGTATGGACGTACAAACAAACACACCAAAACCCGTTCGAAAAGCCGTCATCGCCGCTGCCGGTTTTGGTACGCGGTTCTTGCCGCAAACCAAGGCGATGCCTAAAGAAATGCTGCCCATCGTCGACAAACCCATTATTCAATATATTGTTGAGGAGCTTGTCGCTGCAGGCATCGAAGACATTATTATTGTTACCGGTTATCATAAGCGAACCATCGAAGATCATTTCGACCATACTAGTGCCGATCTGCGGGCTAACCTCAAACAGGGTAAAAAAGACGAACTCTTAAAAGAAACCAAGAAGATATCTGACCTGGCAAACTTTGTATACGTGCGCCAAAAAGGCCCGTATGGCACAGCAACGCCGCTCCTTAACGTAAGCCACCTCATTGGTGATGAGCCGTTCATCTTTGTATTCCCCGACGATCTGATTGTGGCGCAGCCAAACTGCTACATTCAAATGATTGATTTGTATAAAGAAACAGGTGGCGGGGTTGTACCGTGTATTCGTTTAACCGAAGATGTTCAGTACGACCGCTACGGTGTGGTAGCTGGTGAGCCGGTTCGTTCGGATGTGCTCAAGATGACCAGTATTATCGAAAAGCCTGGTAAAGCTCACGCACCGTCGAACTTTGGCGCCGTGGGCGGCTACTTGCTTACTCCCGAAGTGTTTAACTATTTAGAGCAAGGCCGAGAAGCGCTGACTGGCGACCAAGAATTCTACCTAACGGACAGCATCATTCAGCCGATGCTTGCAGATGGGCTACCGTTCTATGGCTGTGAAATCCAAAACAGCACGCGCTATGACACCGGTAATAAACTCGACTATCTCAAGACGGTTGTAGACTTTGCGCTAAAAAATGAAGAGGTCGGGCCGGCGTTCCGTAACTATTTGGCTAGCCTTAAGATTGACGAATAGGGTATACTGATAGCATGGATGTAGAAACAAGCATGGCAATTTTGGTGATAATTTTATCAGTAACTCTGGCGGTCTTCCTTATTTTGGGGATCGTGCTCATTATTAAGCTGATTCAGATTGCAAGCGGGCTCAAGCGTATTACCACGAAAGCCGAAGACGTTGTCGACAAGGCCGAAGAAGCTGCAGAACTATTTCAAAAAGCAGCAGCACCCGTAGCTATCGGGCGATTAATCTCGAACATTACTGACCTGATTGGCCGAAAAGATAAGGAGGGCAAGTAACATGGGAAAAGGTAAAAATTTTGCAGTTGGTGCTTTGATTGCCGGAGCCGTAGGCTACGTAGCTGGTGTCTTGACTGCTCCAAAGAGCGGTAAAGAAACGCGCCAGGATATTCAAGAAGCTGCCGTCAAAACCAAGCGAGAGGCCGAAAAGCGTCTTAAGAAATTGCACAGCGACATCGAAGATCTTATTGACGAGGGTAAAAAAAAGACCGCTAAACTGAGCGATCAGGCTCAAAAAGAGTGGGATAAAGTTGTATCAAGCGCACTGGTGGCCAAAGAAAAGGTTCGCGAAGTACTTTCGGCCTTGCATGAAGGCGATGCACAAGATAAAGATCTTAAGAAAGCGATTAAAGAAGCCAACGACGCCGTTGACCATTTAAAGAGCTACCTTGCCAAAAACTTCAAAAGTTAACCAGCAAAAAGATTACGAACAACTTGGCCGGATGTTGACCAACATCTATGAGTCGGGCTATGTCGACCGTAACCAAGCCTACAAAATGAGCTTTATCAAAGGTTTGGTCGCAGGCCTTGGCGGAGTGATTGGTGCAACCATTGTGGTTGCGCTGTTGTTATGGGTGCTGACATTCTTCGATAATATTCCGCTGGTTGGCCGTTTTACCGAACAAATGCGCACCACAATTGAACAAAGCCAAAAATAGACTCGCCCGCTTGCCTCAACTCCCTTATACTATACAGAGTAAAGCAGTGAAGAGGGTATGACGAAACAGACATTGCAGCCGAGTGATTTTGTGCACCTGCACAATCACACGCAATATAGCTTGCTCGATGGGCTCACCAAGGTGCCAGCTCTGATTGAGTATACCCACGAACACGGCATGCAAGCGGTGGCAATGACCGATCATGGTACGCTTTCTGGTTTGATCGAATTCTATAAAGAGGCCGACAAAGGCGGAGTAAAGCCCATTTTAGGCATGGAAGCCTACGTCGCGCCCCGCAAACATACCGACAAAGAGCCAGGCAAAGACAAACAATATTTCCACCTTATTATTTTGGCGATGAATAATACGGGCTACCAAAATCTCATGCAGCTTAGCACCATTGCTAACTTGCAAGGTTACTACTATAAGCCGCGCATCGACCACGATTTACTCGAGAAGTATAACGAAGGGCTGATCGTACTCAGCGGCTGTATTGGTGGCGAGGTGGGCGACCTGATGCGCCAAGACCAGTATGATCGCGCCAAAGAACTGGCCAAATGGTATAAGTCGGTCTTCGGTGATCGCTACTACATTGAGGTGCAAGACCACGGCCACCCGGAGCACCCCAGCAAATGGGATGAGCAGGTTGCAGTAAACGAAAAACTCATTAAGCTTTCGAAAGAACTCAAGATCCCGGCGGTTATTACTTCGGATGCCCACTATTTACGCCACGGCGACCAAGAAGCCCACGAAATCTTGCTGTGCGTGCAAACCGGCTCGTTCTTGAGCGACGAAAAGCGCATGAGCCTTAAACAGTTCGAGCTGCATGTAGCTGACCCTAAAGATATTATTGGGCGGTGGGGCAAGGACCACCCCAATTTTGTATCGAACACCAAAGCCATCGCCGACCGCTGTAACGTGACCATTGAACTAGGTAAGATTCTGATCCCGAAATTCCCCGTACCAAAAGGCGAAACCGAGCGCAGTTATCTTGAAAAGTTAGTATACCAGGGGTTGGCCTGGCGCTACGGCAACACTCCAGATGCTGAGGCCGAAAAAATGACCGCTACACAAGCCAAAAAGACCTTAAGCAAAGAAGTACAAGAACGCGCTATTTACGAACTCGAAGTCATCGAAAAAATGGGCTTCAACGGTTACTTTTTGATCATTTCAGACTTTATTAACGCCGGCAAAGACAAAGGAATTGTGTTTGGCCCGGGGCGCGGCTCGGCGGCCGGCTCGATTATCGCCTACGCGCTGCGTATCACCGAACTTGATCCGCTCAAGTACGATCTACTGTTTGAGCGCTTTTTGAACCCCGATCGCATCAGCATGCCCGATGTGGACATTGACATCCAAGATAGTCGCCGCGCTGAAGTAATTGAGTATTGTGTTGAGAAATATGGCACCCAGCGTGTCGCCAACATCGTGACCTTTGGCCGCATGGCAGCTCGAAACGCGGTGCGCGATGTCGCGCGCGTGCTGCAGGTTCCGTATGCCGACGCCGATCGCTTGGCTAAGATGATTCCGCCGCCGGTGCAGGGGCGGCATATCCCGCTTTCAACGTCGCTCAAAGATGATCATGACCTCAAGCGCGAGTACGAAACAAATGAGGTGTCGAAACGCGTGTTCGACCTGGCCGTACAGCTCGAAGGCACCATCCGCAGCCACGGCGTGCATGCCGCGGGCGTGGTAATTGCGCCCGATGACATCGTCAAATTTGCCCCGCTCGAAATGGCCCAAAAAGGCGTGGTGGCCACTCAGTATTCGATGGGCCCGGTCGAAGAGCTTGGGCTCCTCAAAATGGACTTTTTGGGGCTTTCGAACTTAACGATCATCAACAATGCACTGCGTATTATCCGCAGGGTGTACGAAAAAGACATCGATATTAACAATATCACGCTCGACGACGTCAAAACTTATGAGCTGCTGCAGCGTGGTGACACCACCGGCGTGTTCCAGCTGGAATCTGCCGGTATGAAGCGCTACCTGAAAGAGCTCAAACCCACCACCTTCGAAGATATTGTGGCCATGGTGGCATTGTATCGCCCCGGCCCGATGCAGTTTATCGACAGCTTTATTAAACGAAAGCACGGCCAAGAAAAGATCACCTATTTACATCCAAAGATGGAAGCGGCGCTGAGCAGCACCTACGGTATTTTGGTCTACCAGGAACAGTTCATGCAGATCAGTAAAGACCTCGCCGGCTTTACAGGCGGCCAGGCTGATACGCTGCGAAAAGCGGTGGGGAAGAAGATCATGAGCATGATGCAGAAGGTTAAGCCGGAGTTCGTAGAGGGCGCGGTGGAGCATTCTGGCGCCGACCGAGCATTGATGGAGCAGTTCTGGGCACAGCTCGAAGAATTTGCGAACTACTGTTTCAACAAGTCGCATGCGGCGTGTTACGGGCTGATTGCTTACCAAACGGCCTACCTCAAAGCCCACTATCCGGCAGCTTTTATGGCGGCGCTGATGAGTAGCGACTTCGACGACACCGATCGCCTGGCCATCGAAATTAACGAATGTAAAAAGATGGGCATCGAAGTGCTTGCACCAGATGTAAACGAATCGTTCTTGGAGTTTGCGGTTGTACCGGCCAAAAAGCAGATCCGTTTTGGCCTGAATGCTATCAAAAACGTGGGTAAGGGCGCCGTCGAAGAGATTTTGCGAGCCCGCGAGATCGACGGTACGTTCACCAGCCTCGCCGACTTTTTCTCGAAGGTGAGCCCGCGCATTGTGAACAAAAAGGGGCTCGAAAGTTTAATTAAAGCTGGTGCTTTTGACCGCTTCGAAGAACGAAACCTCATGCTGCACAACATGGAAGCACTTTTAGCCTTTGCCAACCGCTTGCAAAAACAAGCCGACACCGGCCAAACCGACCTATTTGGCGACCTTGTCGAAGTAGATGTCGCAACACCTCAGCTCGTGCTCGACCAGGCCGCACCTGCCATTGCCATGCGCGAGCAACTACAGTGGGAGCGCGAACTGCTTGGCCTGTACTTGTCGCAACACCCCTTGCAAGCTTTCGAAACATTCATCGAAGAGCAGGCTATGCCGCTGGCTGACTTTACGGTCGATCACGACGGCAAGCAGGTTACCGTGGCCGGTATCATCAGCGAACTACGCGAAATTACCACCAAAAATGGCCAGCGAATGGCATTCATTAAGATCGCCGACCTTAATGGCGAGATTGAGCTGATCTTATTCCCAAATGCGTACCAGCAAACCACCGGTATTTGGGAACGCGACCGCGTGGTGCTGGTTCGGGGTAAAATCAACGCCCGCGACCGTGATGGCAACCAAACCACTGATCTCAAAGTTATGGTAGATGATGCCCGCGAAGTCACTGCAGAGCAGGCTCAGGCTTACCAGGCGCGCGGCAAGGCCAAGAAAGCGCCCAAGCCGCGTAAGGGCGGTGTTGCGGCTCCCAAGAAGCCTTCCGAAGACTCAACGCAGCCTTCACTGCCAACCATGGAGCGGCTGTACATCCGCCTCGAAGACAGCAAAGACCAGGAGCTCCTCATTTCTTTGAAAGAAACCATCGATTATCACAAAGGCGAAACAGAGGTTGTATTGGTGCTCGGCCCGGCGGCAAGCAAGCAAATTGTGAAGCTGCCAATGCGTGTCGAGAGGGGCGATGAGGTCATGGCCAAACTGTCTACACTGGTAGGCGCCACAAACGTCAAAGTTCAGTAGCTAGCGGATAACACCGACGCTTTGGCTCAAGATAACGCACAACGCAATGACGACAATGATGGTAATATCCCACACCGGATGTTTTAGTACGAATTTCTCGCCTTTGCGAATGGCTCGATGAACCGCAACACTATGTTTAAATAGCAGGTAGGCGATGGCTCCCCCGGCAATCACTCCCAGGACAAATCCGATCCATGGCAAGCTGCCATTGGTGAGCGCTTGAGCTTTGCTAATATTCTTGGTGGTTTCGGCAACATCAGAACTACTGAGCACCGCCGTTACGCCATTGCTCGAAGGCTTGCCGTACAGCGCCACCACAATAGTTTGCGATCCGTTATTTTGGTAATGCTCAGATTTGGCAACACCAAAGCCAACATCGGTATATTCACCACTCAGGAGGTTATTGCGGTGCTCGGGGCTGTTGAGCCAACCTTTAATGGTTTCTTGCGAGTTATCAAACCCGTACGCCAAGTTTTCGGCGACCTGCTCATATTTGTAGCCAGCTTGGTCGACGAACACCCAGGGTGCTGCTCCTTCAGGGGTCGCGTGCGACCAATAATTGCGGGTGGCCATATCCTGAGCCTTGGCGGTGGCAGCAACAGTAAGCTGATCGTTTTGCGCGAGTGTCGGTTGTTCGCTCTTTAGGCGCTGTTCGTTGCTCGCGATCAGCAGCTCAGTACTCGTAATGTGAGTGTTATAAGAAAGCACGTCACGCTGCGAACGAGTTACCGAAGGATAACTCAGCCATAGCGCAAGCCCGACCACTAAAATAAGCGGCAAATACGGCCAATATACTTTGACGTAGTGTTTTGGATGTTTTTGATGACTGGATTTGTGTGTTTTAACGGGCATCTACGCCTATTGTAAAATGCCATAAGCACTTAATCAAGCAAAACGGCAATGATAAATTGCCATGGCCGCCGCCTGCACCACATTGAATGACTCTTTTTTGCCGAACATCGGGATAACAAGATGCTGGTTTACGGCCGCTAACACCTCTGGTTCGACACCTTCCACTTCGCGCCCTAAGACGATCGCAATTTTTTGAGGCGGTTCGTAGGCAGGCAATTCAGTGGCATCGGGCGTTTGTTCGAGCGCACATACGACGTATCCCCGTTTTCGCAGCTCGGTAATAAGCGGCATCACCTCTGTTTGATGTTCCCACGGCTGGGTCGTTTCGGCTCCCAAGGCAGTCTTTGCGATCTGGCGGGTGAGTTTGGCGGCTTCATGCGGCAAGCGGCCATCTTGAGCTTGTGCGGGGTATGGAGTATAGCCGGTAAAGTATACTTTGCTCACGCCAAGCCCTTCGGCGGTACGAAGCAAAGACCCCACGTTGTGAGTACTTCGCAAATTATGGGCTATCAAAATGATGTCGCGCATCTTGCAATAATAGCAGATTCATCCCTTTAGTTTTAAGCCGATAATGCTTATAATAGAGCATATGAGTCAAGATGCCCGACAAGATGACGAGCAGTCCACGCTGCGCCGTGCCCGAATTTTGGGCATGTCGTATATCGATACGTCACAGATTGCAAACAAGGTGTTATATAAAGAGTTGCTGCCCTACGAAGAGCTTGAAAAGCTTCGTATTGTGCCGCTGCAGGCCGACAAAAATCATATTAGCTTCGGAGTTACTAACACTACTTCGCAGCAAACATTCGATAAGTTACGGCAGCAGTTCTTAGACCAGCGGGTGAGCTTTGCGCTCATTTCGGACACGGGCTTCCGCGAGTACATGCAGCTATACAACCCGCCGCGCAAGATCGAATATGCGGACATCAAGATTGATGAGCCCGACACCGAAGCAGTGCAAGAACGTGTTTCGGTGACGCTTGACCAAGTGCGGGCAGACGATACGCTGGCATACTTGGTGCAACAGGCGCATAACCTGAACGCTTCTGATATCCACCTCGAAACCCAGCGTGATTCGTTGCGTGTTCGGTTCCGTATCGACGGTGTGCTGCATCCGATCGCAACTATGAACCTCCAAAAATACCGCACGCTGCTTTCGGTCATCGCCAGCGCCGGCAGTATCTCTACTGGTGACCCGGATGCTCAGCAAGGGCATATTTCGCAGCACGTTACTATGGCCGACGGCAGCGAAGTCGATGTGAACCTGCGTTTAGAAACAGTGCCAACCATCAATGGCATCGATGTAGTGATGCGTTTATTTAATATGAACCAGGACATGTATAACCTCGACCGTTTGGGCTTGAGCACCAGCCAGCGCGAAGTAGTAGACGACATTATTAGCAAGCCAAGCGGCCTGGTGATGGTGGTGGGGCCAACCGGTTCTGGTAAGACCACCACGCTCTACTCAATGCTTAATTCGCTCAATAACGAAGAGCGCAAGATTATTACTATCGAAGACCCGGTAGAATATCAGTTTTCGGGTATCACGCAGCTGTCGGTTACCTCCCAGAACAGCGGCGAAACGCACTTTGCCGATAAATTGCGTGCGGTGCTGCGTTTAGACCCTGACATTGTGATGATCGGTGAAATCCGCGACCTCGACACCGCCAAGACGGCGCTGCAAGCCTCGCTCACTGGTCACCTGGTGCTTGCCACCTTCCACGCCTCATCTGCTTCGGCGGCGCTCACCCGCATGATGGATGTTATCGGCGAGAACCCCTTGTTTGTGTCGGCCATTCGCATGGTCATGGCGCAGCGTTTGGTGCGTCGCCTGGACGACAACCTCAAAGTAGCATATGACCCTGACGAAGCGATACTCAAGAAACTCGCCGAAATTGTCGAAACACTGCCGGCCGACATCGAAAAACCGTCGCTCGAAGGGCTCAAGTTGTATAAAGCGGGGAGTTCCGAAGAAAACCCATACGGTTTCAAAGGTCAAATCGCGCTGCGCGAACAGTTCTTGATGACCGGCGAGATCCGCAAACTGCTCGAAGCCGGCAAGATGGTTTCGGCGCAAGACATCGAAGAAGCGGCTATCAAGAGCGGCATGCGTACCATGCTGCAAGACGGCGTACTCCAGATTATCGAAGGCACCACCACTGTTGACGAAGTATTCCGCGTACTTGGCTAAACGATAACTTTGGCAATTTCGGGGACCAGCCGCTCGTCGAGCACCGGCGGTATGATCTGGTCTGCGGTCGGATTTTCGACTAAACTGGCGATGACTTCGGCAGCAGCGATTTTATGCTGGTCGGTAATTTTGGTGACACGGTTGTCGAGCGCACCGCGGAAGATACCAGGGAAGGCCAACGCATTATTAACTTGATTGGGGAAGTCGCTGCGGCCGGTGGCCATCACAGCAACGCCCGCTTTTTTTGCAATATCGGGCATAATTTCGGGTTCGGGGTTGGCCATGGCAAAAATGATCGGATCTTTGGCCATCGTTTGCACCATGTCGGCGGTCAGCAGGCCGGCTTTTGAAACGCCAATAAAGATATCGGCTCCGCTCAATGCATCTGCCAGCGAGCCGCTTACGTTTCGCGGGTTAGTGAACTCCAGGAGCTTCTTTTTCTCGGAGTTGAGGTCATCGCGATCGCTACTGATAATACCCTTACTGTCGATAGCCAAAATTTCGGGGTGAGCGTACAGGTTAAGCAGCTTCATAATGGCTGTGCCGGCGGCACCGGCACCAACGCACACGATGCGGCAATCTTTGAGGTCGCGACCCGTTACTTTTGCGGCGTTAATGAGCCCCGCCAGCACCACAATCGCTGTGCCATGTTGGTCGTCGTGGAATACCGGAATCGGCAAAGTGGCTTTGAGGCGTTCTTCGACCTCAAAACAAATAGGTGCGGCAATATCTTCGAGGTTAATGCCGCCAAAACTTGGCGCAATGGCGGTGACTGCTTCGACAATTTCGTCGGCCGAATGCACGTTGAGCACAATCGGGAAGGCGTCGACGTTGGCAAAATGCTTAAAGAGCATGGCTTTGCCTTCCATCACCGGCAGGGCGCCGTACGGGCCGATATCACCCAGCCCCAGCACCGCCGAGCCGTCACTGATAACAGCAACATTATTACCGAGCCAGGTGTAATTGCGGGCTTCTTCGGGATGCTCGGCAACGTAGCTGCTGACGGCCGCCACCCCGGGCGTGTAGTAAATGCTGAGCTTCTCTTGCTCGTCGAGCTTATCTTTCAGCTGAATGCCAATCTTCCCCTGTAATTGTTTGTGTTTTTGCAGTGATTTGTCGTCGTATATACTCATGTCATTAATCATAGCACGATACTTTCGGTAATTACGGCGTATTTACCCTTGCATAAAAGTGCCGAGTAGTGTAATATTTACGGGTTATGTCATCTGTTATTACTAAAATTGAAAATAAGTTCAAGAAGTCAGCGGTTGTTGACGTCAAGAGCGGCGACACCGTAAAGGTTCACCAGAAGATCCGTGAAGGTTCGAAAGAACGTATTCAGATCTTCGAAGGTTTGGTTATCCGAACCGACCGTACCGGTAGTCACACGGCCTCTATTACTGTTCGTCGCATTGCCAGCGGCGTCGGTGTCGAAAAGACGTATTTGCTGCACTCACCACTGGTTACTAAGATCGAGGTTGTAAAGCGTACCAAGGTTCGCCGCAATTACCTTTCATACATGCGTGCTCGTACTGGTAAGTCAGCTCGCCTCACCGGTGTTGCTTTCGACAAAGAAGCAGTAAACGCAGTGCACGATGCTAAGGCCGAAGCCGAAGAAGAAAAGCTACACGAACAAGCTCAGGCTGAGCATGGCAACAAGCCAGCGAAAGAGGCAAAAGCCGAGGCTCCTGAAGCAAAGACCGAAGAATCTGCCGAAGCTAAAGCTGAAGAATCAGCCAAAAATTAAATAGTTCTTAAAACATTCTTAAATCGCTCCAGTCTGGGGCGATTTTTTGGTACTATGCAAGTATGAGTACGGTCATTGGCATCGATGAAGTAGGGCGCGGGTGTTGGGCTGGCCCGTTGCTGGTGGTAGCGGCCCGTGCCAAAGCGGCATTACCGAGTGGCTTGGCCGATTCTAAAGCATTGAGCAAACACAGCCGCGAGGCAGTGTTCGACGCAATCGCCCAGAGTTGCGACATTGGTGAAGGTTGGGTAGAACCAAGTGAAGTCGACCAACTTGGCCTTACTGGCGCGATGGAGCTTGCCGTGGAACGAGCATTGAGTGCACTTGGTGCCCAGCCACATGACGAAATCATCATGGATGGCAACCACAACTACTGCCCCGAACAATACACACAGGTAGCCTGCGTAGTTAAAGCCGACGCCACGCACCCCATTGTGAGCGCGGCGAGCATCTATGCAAAAGTGCTCCGCGATCGCTATATGGCACAGGCAGCCGAAAGTTATCCGGGTTACGGATTCGAAAAACACGTCGGGTATGGCACCAAGGTACATTCCCTGGCGTTACAGACATTAGGTATATGCGAACTGCACCGACAGTCATACAAGCCGGTGCAGGTGCATATATGAGCAGTTACCAAACGGGTCAACAAGCTGAGCTCGCCGCATCCCTCTATTTACAAGAGCAGGGCTTCAAAATTCTGGCGCGCAACTGGCGCACCCGGTACTGCGAGATTGACATTGTCGCCCTCAAAGACTCAACCATCTATTTTGTAGAAGTTAAGTATCGAGCTACTACTCGGCAAGGCACGGGGCTTGACTACATAACACCAAAGAAGCTCCAGCAAATGCACTTTGCAGCCGAAATGTGGCTCACCAACCATCACTGGTATGGGCAATCGTCACTGGCTGCGCTTGAGGTTTCGGGCGAAGATTTTATGGTTACGAACTTCGTGCCAGACATCTAGGCTTTAAAGAATTTCTTGATTGCCGCCAGGTCGCGTTTCTTCCACGCGCTTTGCCATTCGATAGTTTCGAGGCCTTGTTTGTATGAGCGATCCAAGCCCGGCGTGAGGCGCGGTTCGAAGAAGCTCCTATACTTTGGCAAGAAACGAGCGTCGCTAAATGAGCGCGCGGCATAAAGCGGGAAGCGCGCAAAGCTCATGTCGGAACCGAGGTTTTCGCTGAGCCAATCCCAGTTCTGAGTGAGCCATTCCCATGTCGCCAGTCGTGCGTGCCGGTTGGTGAAGCTGTAGGCGACCCAGTACCCAACATCTTGCAGCCGCACATTATCGCTGATAATCAGCTTGAGCGCTTCGGCCACAATTTCAGGTTGCTTAAAGCCAGTGAGGGCGCTAATTAAGGTGGTCTTTTCTTCACTCAAAGTAGTTTCGTTGTGCATCTTGAGAAGTTTGTCGAAGGTCTTTTTGTCGCCATTACGCACAGCGGTACTGTAGATAACGCTTCGGAGATCGGCCGGGAGGTCTTCGGGCTTGCTGGCTTTGTTAAACAAGCGTAAACACTCTGTAACGACCTCGGGTTCTTCGGCGAGCGAAGCAAGTCCGATAATAGTAGGGCGGAGCAGGCTATCGAAATAGGCTTCGTTGGGTTTTTCTTTCCAGCCAAGTCGTTTGAGTTGTTCGGCGGTGAGCTTGCGCACAAACGGTTTCATGGCTTCGCGCAGGTCTTCGTCGTCCATAACGGCACGGATGCTGCCCAGGCCGCCGGTCATAACATCCCATACGGCGTTGTTGTCTTCGGCTGCGTAAGCTTCGAAAAGGTTGAGTGCGTCGGCAGTGCTGCCGTATCCGGCTTTGGCGGCTTCGAGCGAGTCGGCTAGTAGCCCCAGGCGATCAAGTGGCTTGAGCTTACCCGCTGTAACGAGGCCTTTCAGCTTGGCAACGTGCTGGCTGTTGTATACGGTGCGGTAAAACCCACTTCGGCCAATGTTGAGCAAGTAAGCGTCGTCTGGTGCACCCAAACTAAGCGTCGTATCTTCTGTATCGAGCGTGGTTTCTTGCAGCGCGTAGCTGCCTTTAAGTGGGATCGGCCAGGTTTCTCCAGCGTGGAGTTTTTTATTAGTGTCGAAAGTGAAGCGTTGCTGCGACACCCCTAGGCCGACAGCTTGACCATTCTTCAGCGCACCTTCATCAGTAAAGTTGGCGGTAACAATAGGAAAGCCAGATTGCGAAGTCCAGGCATGCATAAAGTCTTGCACCGGCTTACCAGAAATTTCGGCCAGCGAATTCCAGAGGTCTATCGTGTCGGTATTGCCATAGGCGTGGGTCTTGAGGTAGTGCCGCAGGCCATCGCGGAAGGTGTCGGCTCCCAGGTAATCGTTGAGCATATGAATCACGCTTGCACCCTTGTTATAGCTGATGGCATCGAAGATACTGCGGATTTCGTCGGGGTGACGCACGGGCACTTCTACTGGGTGGGTATTCTCGAGGGCATCCAGGCGCAATGCAGGCTGCTGTTCGTCGGTAATGAACTGCGTCCACATGTTCCATTCAGGGAAGAGTTTGTCGATGGCTAGGTATTCTACCCAGCTGGCAAAGCCTTCGTTGAGCCACAGGTCGGTCCACCAACGCATGGTGACTAAGTTGCCGAACCACTGGTGGGCGAGCTCGTGAGCGACCACCATTGCCACGTACTGCTTCATGGGTAGGCTGGTATTTTTAGGGTCAACCAGCATGCATTGTTCGCGGAAGGTGATGCAGCCCCAGTTTTCCATGGCGCCTGCTGCAAAATCTGGCAATGCAACTAGGTCGGCCTTAGGCAGCGGATATTTCAGGCCAAAGTAGTCGTTATAAAACTCCAAACATTTTACGGCGACGTCGAGCGCGAAGTCGGTGAACTGCACATTATCGGGCGTGGCATAGGTGCGAACCACGACACCATCGCGGGTTTTAGCTTCTTTGTAGCCCATCTCTCCGTATACAAATGCCAACAGATACGTAGACATCTTGGGGGTGGTTTCAAAAGTTGTGGTCTGTAACTTGCCCTTGGTGGCTTGCTTGGCGACCGGAGTGTTGGCCAGCACCGGCTCACCAGCAGGAGTCACGAGCGTAAGGTCAAAAGTGGCTTTAGCTTCGGGCTCGTCAATACAGGGGAAGGCTTCGCGGGCATGGTGGCTTTCGAACTGGGTCGCAATCAGCTGCTTTTGCTTGCCATCGTGTTCGAAGAAGCACGGATACACGCCATCCATCGGGCGAGTGATCTTGCCGCTAAACTCCAGCCTTACGGTGTATGTGCCAGGATACAGCAGCTGATCGGCGTGCAGGCGTACTTCGTCAAAACTCTTGTGCAGATTGATGCGCACCACCGGGATATCTTTGATCTCACCCTTTTTATCGGTATGCGTAAGAGTAGCTTTGGTGATCTTCAGGTCTTTTTGGTGGAAGGTCAGGCGCTTCGCAGGGCGTCCAACCTTTTGTCCAGTAATCACTACGCTGCCCGTAAAAGTTAAAGCTTCGCGGTCGGGGTTCAACTGCAGCGCGTAATGAGTAGGATGAAACTGGTTGTATAGTCGGGTAACGTTTTTGCTCATATCCATCTATTCTAGCACGCCAATTGAGAACAATGGCTTGGCTAAATGGTTGAGGCAATAACGTTTCGTATCTCTGGCGTCATGTTTAGGTCGGATAGCTCTGCAATAGGTATTAGCTTTACAGCCGTCGAATCGTCGCCATTTCCTTTTGCAAGGATTGCACCCTTAGTTTTGCTTACTCTATAAAATTTTCGCTTGGCTCGCCATGCTTGATTCGTGGGGAGGTCAAAAAAGAACTCAGTCCACTCTGCTATAAGCGGTGTATCGCCCGTGATACTCAATCCAGTTTCTTCATTAAACTCTCTTGCGAGCCCTTGACGTACTGTCTCATTCTTTTCTATGCCACCACCAGGTAATTCCCAGCGCAACGACCGAGGATCTTGAATGAGTAAAATCTGACCATCATTTATATACACGCCGTATGCCCCTAACCGATCGAGGAGGTCCGAAGATGCAATAGAATGCACCTTGCCATAGAAGTCGGTGCATCTAACTTTCATAAGTATAGTCTAGCACCCAAGTCTTTTGTTTAATATAATCGCCTTATTTATGGCCTCTAGGACGTCTTGACTGATTGGTCTAGATCCTAATTTATCAAGAGGTACTCTTTCTGCACTTTCTATATCGTTCCCATTTCCATCTGCAGAAATGAACCCGCCCAGTGTGCTGATAAGCCAGAATTGTCTCTTTGTTTTCCATGGCTGCTTTGAAAGTACAGAACAGCACTTTAATGATATCACTCAATTTCTGGACTACTTCCATAGACATAAATAGCCAAACTAAACAACTAAGAACCGTCCACGATGTGTTGAACCTCCACATCTCATTGACACCTGGTGTAATCTTTGCTATATTAAAAGAGTTATCAGGTCGGCCGGCAGGTCGGCTTTTTTCGTATCAGACATCCAGACACCCTAAAAGAAAGGAAACCACCATGGAAATGGATTTTAAACAACTTGCAGCCGCTATTCAGGCGATTGCCGAAGAAAAAAACTTACCAGAAGAGACCGTACAAGAGGTTGTCGAGCAAGCTTTGGCTGCTGCCTACCGCCGCGATTACGGTGACCGCGAACAAGAAGTCCGTGTGAGCATGAACCTCAATACCGGCGAAGTTACTGCTTACGTTACCAAAGACGTCGTCGAGAAAGTTGGCGACCCGGCTGTTGAAATCAGCGTTGGCGACGCCCAAGTGATTCAGAAGAACCTCAAAGACGGCGACACTGTCGAGATTCAAGAAAAGGTCGAAGACTTTGGCCGCGTGGCTGCGCAAACTGCCAAGCAGGTTATCTTGCAACGCCTCCGCGAAGCTGAGCGCGACATCATTATGAACGAATACGAAGACAAGATTGGCACTGTTATTAACGGTATCGTAGCCCGCGTGGAAGGCCGCATTGTGCGCATCGACCTCGGTAAGGCCCAAGGTATTATGCCTGCCAGCGAACAGATTCAGGGCGAACGCTACTATCCTGGTCAGCGCCTGAAGGTGTTTCTTAAAGATGTTGAGCGTGGCTTCCGTGGCCCGCAACTCGTAGTAAGCCGCGGTAATACTGAGTTCGTCGACTGGCTGTTCCGTGCCGAAGTGCCCGAAATGGAAAGCGGCGCCGTAGAGATCAAAGGTATCGCCCGCGAAGCTGGCGTGCGCACCAAGCTTGCTGTTGCCAGCACTGTCCCTGGTGTTGACCCAGTTGGCACGTTTGTTGGTGGCCACGGTACTCGCGTGAACGCCGTGATGAGCGAAGTTGGCGAGCAAGAAAAGATCGACATCGTAGTATTCGACGAAGATCCTGCTACTTACATTCAGAACGCACTCAGCCCGACGCAAGTTACCAAGGTGACTATCGACAAATCTGGCAATAAAGCCGTTGTTGTTGTGCCCGAAGATCAGCTCAGCATTGCCATCGGTAAGAGCGGCCAGAACGTCCGTTTGGCAAGCAAGCTCACTGGCTACGAAATAGACATTACTGCCGACAAGGCAACTCCAGCAGACGAGCCTACCGCCGCAGCTGCAGCCCCCGCCGAAAAACCGGCACCAGAACCAAAAGCTGGCCCCGTAAAGATCAAGAAGAAATCTGAACTCGAAAACAGCTTGCTCGATGCTATCGAACAGCACGGCGAAGAAACCCCAAAAGAAGATAACTAGCACTCTTGACCCGCGAGTGCTAGTTGCGGTATTATAGAAGTACTATGATGCCAAGCAACGCAGATTTTCAAGAATTTTTGAATCATTTAAGCGACAATGCACTGCAGAGCCTCAAGCATGCAGATGCCATTGCCCGCAGCTTTGGAAGTGCCTACGTAGGCACCGAGCACCTATTGCTCGGCGTGCTAGCGCAAGACTCATCTATGGGCGCGAAGCTGCTCGAAGGAGCAGGCGTCACCTTAGACCGCGCACGTTTAGCGCTCAACATGACCCCCAAAACTTTAGTAATGAATATGGGTGCCAAGGGCCTGAGCGAGACGGCCAAGCTCACCTTAAAAATGGCCTTTGATGTTGCCCAGGATTTTAGCCAAGAATTCTGCGGTACCGAACACATCCTGTACAGTATTTTGAGCCAAAAGAACGCGCGAGCAACCGTGTTAATGCGCGAGATGAATATTAATGTCGATGGTTTACTGAACGAAGTTGAGCAGTTCTTGAATCGCCAGCAATACGAGGATGGCCCAAATAATGAGGGTAGCCAGACTGGTTTTCAGCGGCGGAGCAATAAAAAACAACGCAAAACTGCGCTCGACTTTTATGGCACCGATATGACCGAACTGGCACGCAACAGTAAGCTCGACCCGGTCGTGGGCCGCGACATGCAAATCCGGCGTGTGGTGACTATTTTGAACCGTCGCACCAAGAACAACCCTGTACTTATTGGTGAGCCGGGCGTTGGTAAAACTGCCATCGCCGAAGGCTTGGCCCAGCGTATTATCGCCGAAGACGTGCCCGACGCTTTGCTCGACAAGCGAATCGTGATGCTCGACTTAGCAGGCATGATCGCCGGTACCAAGTACCGCGGTGAATTTGAAGAGCGCCTCAAAAAAGTGATGGCCGAACTCGAAAACGACAAGCATACCATTGTGTTCATTGACGAGCTGCACCTCATTGTGGGCGCCGGTGCTGCCGAAGGGGCCATGGACGCCGGTAACATCCTTAAGCCTGCTCTGGCTCGAGGGAAAATCCAGGTTATTGGCGCCACTACTACCGACGAATATACCAAGCATATCGAGAAAGATGCCGCATTGGAGCGCCGATTCCAGCCTATTCAGGTTCCCGAAACTAATCCGGCAGAAACACTTTCGATCTTGAAGGGTCTGCGTAAGCACTACGAAGAGTTCCATAATGTCAAAGTCAGCGACGAAGTATTGGAAGATACGGTAATGCTGGCCAAGCGCTACATCGCCGACCGCTACATGCCCGACAAAGCCATCGACCTGATGGACGAAACAGCCGCGCACCTGCGTGTCGACAAAGGCAAGACGCCACCCGAAGTACGCAAGCTCCAAAAAGAACTCAAACTGCTGAATGTGCGCATGGAAGAAGCGGCCGATACCGCTGACTACCAAAAAGCAGCCGAGTATAAAACACGCGCCAGCCAGCTTACCAAAGAGCTCGAAGAGACTCGCAGTAAAACCAAGAGCGGCAAGACCATCACCATGACCAGCGAAGACGTAGCCGAAGTAGTGTCGCGCATGACAGGCGTGCCGGTGACCAAGGTTATTAAATCTGAAGCAAAGTACTTGTTGAATCTCGAAAAGCAGCTGGGCAAGCATATCATCGGCCAAGACGAGGCAGTCACGGCCGTGGCCAAAGCCATACGCCGCAACCGCTCTGGTATTAGCAGCGAGCAGCGTCCCATTGGTTCGTTCATCTTCTTGGGCCCAACGGGTGTTGGTAAGACCGAGCTGGGCCGTGTGTTGGCCCGTGAGTTCTTTGGCAGCGAAGATGCCATGATCAAGATCGACATGAGTGAATTCAGCGAAAAGCACACCACCTCCCGCCTGGTTGGCGCACCCGCCGGGTACGTCGGCTACGACGACGGCGGTCAGCTCACCGACCGCGTCCGTCGCCAGCCCTACAGCTTGGTGGTGTTCGACGAAATCGAGAAAGCGCACCCCGAAGTCTTCAATATGCTGCTGCAAATCCTGGAAGACGGCGTGCTCACCGATGCCAAAGGCCGCAAGATCGACTTCAGTAATACCATCATCATTATGACCAGCAACGTCGGTGCCGAAAAGCTGCAAAAAGAAGCCAGCCTAGGCTTCCACGCCACGGCAAAAGATGAGCTCAAAGACCTCGACGCGCTGCACGAGCAAAACAAGAACAAGGTGCAAGACGAACTCAAGAAACTTTTGCGCCCCGAGTTGCTCAACCGCATCGACAAAGTGGTCGTCTTTCGGGCGCTCACCAAAAAAGACGTGCTCAAGATCATGGACTTACAGCTCGAAGACCTCCGTAAACGTTTGGTTAAAAAAGGTCTGGGTTTACAAGTTACACCATCTGCTAAGCAGTACTTACTGGAACATGGGTATGATGCCCGCAACGGCGTTCGCCCGCTGCGAAGACTCATCCAAGACACTATCGAAGACCACATCGCACTGCAGATACTCGACGAAAGCTACCACACCGGCGAAATCGTCCAGGTTGGCTCCAAGGGTAAGAACCTGGCCTACAGTGCTCTCGCTGAAACTAGCGCCGCGTAGTACAACCCCGTATAATAGTTGCCATAATGCAAGCGCATAAACCTTCACGACGCATCGGGCTTATTTTCTCTGTAGTGCTGGTAGTGAGTCTGCTCGTAGTAGCGCTCCGGTGGCAAAGTATTTTCGATTGGTGGCGTCTGCGCGACTACACGCCGCCGGCAGCTATTGCTCAACTGGCTACCGATACTACCATGACGCCCAAGGCCGAGCATCTATTCTATGTATTCCATCCGCAGCTCGACGACCGCCAAACTTTCAATCAGAACTGCCCCACGTACGAAAAAACTATTGTGCTGGGCTGCTACGTCACCAATAAGGGCATCTACTTGTACGATATTCAGGATGATCGCTTGCAGGGTGTCGAACAGGTGACTGCGGCGCACGAGATGCTCCATGTGGCCTACCAGCGGTTGAGCAGGGGTGAACGTACGCGGGTTGACGCTCTGCTGCAAGAGGCCTACGCGCAGGTCACCGATGAGCGCATCCGCGCAATTATTGAGTCGTATAAACAAGAAGGCGCCGATGTTAATAACGAACTGCACTCTATTTTGGGTACCGAAGTTGCAGATTTGCCGCCTGCCCTCGAGGAATACTACCGCCAATACTTTGCCGATCGAGCCGTAGTTGTCCAATATGCCATGACATACGAGCGGGAGTTTAGCCTGCGCCAAAAACAGGTAGAAGACTACGATGCGCAGCTGGCAGGGCTCAAGATTCAGATCGAAACGAACCAGCAAGAGCTCGATCGGCAAGCTACTGCCATTGAACAGGAACGCCGCCGCCTCGATGCTCTGCTGAGCAGCCAAAGCTACACTGCCTACAACGCCGGTGTTGCGAGTTTTAACGCCCAGGTACAGCAGTACAACGTGCTGGTGAGCACTACGCAAAGCCAAATCGAGCAATACAACGAGATGGTCGCCAAACGAAATGCCATCGCTGTCGAAGAGCAAGACCTCGCCAAATCTTTAGATAGCAGGCCACAAACACAACAGACAGAGTAACGCGCTTCTGCTAGACTAGAAGTATGAAGAAGACCGCGGTGAAGTATGTATGTAGCAGTTGCGGGGCGCAGTCGGCCACCTGGGCGGGCAAGTGCCATATGTGCGGCGAATGGAACACACTGCAAGAAGAGTTGTCGGTCGAAGCGGATCAGATTGTTAAAAGCGGCCACCAGTTGCAGCCGGCCAAGGTTGACACGGTGGCCCGAAAAGATCGTGCCCAGCGGTTTGTGACAGGTACGCCGGATGTCGACACAGTGCTCGGCGGTGGGTTCGTAGCTGGCAGCGTTACCTTGGTAGCGGGTGAGCCAGGCATCGGTAAGAGCACGATTCTGCTGCAAATTGCGAATGCACTCGCAGCCAAGATCCCTGTTTTGTACGTGAGCGGCGAGGAGTCAGCTCACCAGGTGGGCTTACGCGCCGAACGCCTCAAAGCCAAATCCAAAAACCTGATGATCGCCACCAGTAATAGCGCCGATGATATTGCCGCCACCATCGCCGAAGGTTCTTACAAGCTTGTCGTCGTAGATTCTATTCAGACGATTAGCTGCAATGCAATTGGTTCGGCACCGGGCAGTGTGAGTCAGATCACTAATAGCACCCATTTGCTCACCGCCGCAGCTAAACAAAGCAATACCGCACTGATTATGGTGGGTCATGTCACCAAAGAAGGCTCAATCGCTGGGCCAAAGGTGCTCGAACACGTGGTGGACGTGGTATTGCAGCTCGAAGGCGACCGTTACGGTGGTTTTAAGGTGCTGCGAGGCGTCAAGAATCGCTACGGCTCCACCAACGAAGTCGCAATTTTAGAAATGGAAGACACGGGGCTGGTGCCTGTTAAGAACCCTTCTGCGGCCTTGCTTGCCGAACGGCAGGTAAGCGACGGTTCAATTGTGCTTGCCACTATGGAAGGCTCTCGCCCGATTCTGGTTGAGGTTCAGGCGCTCGTCAACAGAACCTCCTATGGTTACCCAAAGCGCACCGCCAGCGGTTTTGACCTCAACAGAGTCAACCTACTGATTGCTATGCTCGAACGCCGCACCAAGCTTAATTTGGCCGATCAAGACATCTTTATCAATATCGTGGGCGGTATTCGCATTACCGAACCAGCGGCCGACCTGGCAATTTGTTTGGCAATTGGTTCTGCAGCCCGAGGCTTACAGCTCAAACAAAATGCTGTAGTGTTTGGCGAGGTGGGCCTTTCGGGTGAAGTCCGCCATGTGCCATTTATCGAAAAGCGTGTACAAGAAGCCAAGAAACTCGGATTCAATGCAGCTATCGGCCCGGTCGTAAAGAATGGTAAAAAACCAGCACTGCTCCATGGCGTGGCAAACGTTCGCGATGCCCTTAATACATTTCTAGAGAACTAAGTAACGGTTGCGGTAGCAATATCGCCACTACCGTTTTTGATGTAGATTGCGGTCCCGGGGGGAGCCGAGCCTGCTGCGGGTGTACATGACCCATTGCCGCTACAAAGTACCAGGTTGTCGCTTTCCCGGTAGACAGTAGCTTGGCCGCCGCTCCAACTGATGTTATTACTTTTTGCGTTGGTGATGCTGAGCGCACCGGCGCTTCCACAACTAACCGCCGAAGTAGCACTGGCTTCGTACAACACACTATCAATAATCTGCGCTGTTACTGAAGTTGTCCCAGCAGGAACCGTAAAGCTTACTGAAGACGGGCTATTCGCCACTTGCTGTGTGTTGGCCACTTGACCGTTAATCAAGAAGTTTACAGTACCAGGGAACTGGGCGCTGTTCAGAGCATGGCTACCCTGAGAAACGGTAGCGACTACGCTACAGCCACTGGCAGTTACCGTAACTGCCGGCTTGGCGTCTTCACACCTATGGATATTGTCGTTTTCGGTAGCGTTTGCTGCATTGCTGGTACCGCCTGGGCCCAGTGAGTCAACCGAGAACATATTTGCGGCTGCATTGTTGACTGTTTGCTTGGCGCGCTCCGGCGTACATGAGGTAGCAAGCTTGTTCGACACTCTGTCGATAGTTTGTGCCGCGCCGCCACGTTGTGCCGGTTGCTTGTACCATGAAGGATACAGGTCTGTTGCAGGGCTCGGTTCGACCGAACCAAGACCAACATGCGAGCGGACAACGTATGCAGGTAAGCTCTGTACTCCCGCTGGCTTTTCCCAGTCAACTGGCTGCAGGTCTTTGTGGGCAGCTCTCATCCAGCCCTGCCATATTGGCTGGGTCATTGCTTCCATAGTGCCCGACATGACGCGTTGTCGAGTGTGGTAGCCAACCCATACGCCAGCCGAGTACTTGGTTGACATACCCATCATCCAACCGTCTTTACCATCGTTGGTCGTACCGGTCTTCATGCCGAACTTCCAGGTTCCTTTGCCGTTGTTGTAGACCTGTGGCTTATTGCCGGCAGGGAAGTAGCTGGCGTTCGGATCGCTCAAAATGTTGGTAGTGATGTAAGCAGAGTCAGGGCGGATCGCCTGCTCGCCTTTGGTTTGCTTCCATTCGTCAACAACTTTGCCGCCAGCATCGGTAATCTTGAGGATATAGGTTTGCGGTACATTGGCGCCATTGCGCGAGATACTGCCGTAGGCGTGCACGTGCTCGTCGAGGCGCAAGTAGGCACCGTCACCAATGGCTGACGAGGCGTAACACTGTTGCTCGTCATCTTTGGTGGCGGCAGAGAGATCAGCTACGCTTGGGTCGTAACATTTGTACCCACTCTTCAGGCCAAGCTTTTCAGAAATTTCGATAGTCTTATTAATGCCAGCGATCAGCATAGCCTTCACTGCAGGAACGTTACGAGAACCGCCAAGCGCATAGCGAATGGTTACCGGCCCAGGATAACGGAAATCATAGTCCCACAAACAGTTACCACCTTGTTTTGGCTGTTGTTTGTTGGTGCATGGGTAGCCTTCGAGCGGGCCTTGGGTGTCATAGAGTACAGAGCCTGCACCGGCGTTGGTTGAAGTTTCCATGAGCGCAATATAGTCGTACGGCTTATAGCTTGAACCGGGAGGCAGCGGAGAGGTCGCATAGTTAAACTGCCCATACTCGGGGTTGGTAAAGTCGACACCACCCACCAGGGCGACCATTTGCCCGGTTTCAACTTCTTCGGCAGCAAAGGCTGCTGTGTCACCACCCTGGCGCTTGATTTGAGTTACACCCTTCTGTACCTGCGCTTCGGCCTCTTGCTGTAAGGTCATATCAAGAGCTGTGGTTACCGACCAACCACCACGTTGTACGGTTTCGGCACCGTACTTTTCTTCGAGCGACTGCTTGGCAGCCAGCACGTACCACGGCGCCTGAATACCGGCGTATTTAGCTTGAGGCTCGTGTACTTTTGCGAGTGTGTCAACTTGCTTAGCAGCGCTTGCTTCATCTTGAGTGATCATGCCCTGCTGTACCATTTGGTCGAGAATATAGTGTTGGCGAGCAACGAGCTCGGGGCGAGTTTCGGCCTCGTTATTGCGGTAGTACGCACCATATGGCGAGTAGTAAGACGGAGATTTCGGAATAGCTGCCAAGAATGCTGCTTCGTCGAGCGTCAGATCTTTTGCAGACTTCTGGAAATAGTCGCGCGAGGCGGCCTCTACACCATATTGTACGTTTCCGTACGGCGCAGTGTTGAGGTAGCCAGTAAGGATTTCATCCTTCGAATAACTACGCTCCAACTCAACCGCCAAGATAAGTTCTTTAATTTTACGAGTGTAAGTTTGATCTTTGGTCCAGTTCTGGGTCAGCTTCACGAGTTGCTGTGTAATAGTAGAGCCACCTTGGCGCCCGCCACTGCCGATAACGTCGTTAATACCGGCACGGGCAATGCCGCGCACATCGAATCCGCCGTGTTTAAAGAAGTCTTTGTCTTCAATAGCGATAGTGGCGTCTTTTACATACGGCGAGATATTGTCTTCGGTGACCGGAATGCGTTTTACGGCATCATAGTCTTCCCATAAGAGCGTTTGCCCGCTGCGGTCATAATAACGAATACTGCCACCGATATTACTGCCCGAGATGTCTTTGAGGTTTGGAAGGTCTTTACGGAAGTAAGCAAACAGCCCAATAAGTAATAAGAAGCCGGCAACAGTAGCGATGCCCAAGATTTTAAGAGCCATGATGGCGCCTTGGCGGCTAAACCAGTAGTGGTACATGCGCTTTGGTTGGAAATGAGCAAAGAATCGCTTAATGCGGCCTTTAGGAAGCGTACTCAACGTTGCAGCACGCCGCAGTGATTTGCCGTCGCGATATGCTTTGTAACGTTGCGATAAACTTCGGTTTAATTTAACAGTGTTGCCACTACGGGTGACGAAGTGACTTTTGCCGACGCGACCTTGGCCACGCGGCTTTCGGGTGTTCTTACTCATGAATTTCAGTATGCTCCTTGACCCCCACAGTATAGCAAAAACGCCCAAAAAAAAGCAGCAAATTGTGCTTATGCTGTTACTGAGGCAGCTTCCTCCTGTATACTGTGCGGTATGACACATAAAATGACGCTTGCCCAGGAACTCGAGTGGCGTGGTTTTGTAAATCAAACCACCTACACCAACTTACATGTACTTGATGAGAAAAAGCTAAAATTCTATATGGGGTTTGATGCCTCGGCCGATTCTCAGACCGTCGGTAACTTAGCGGGCATGATGTTCGCTAAGACATTCTTACGTCACGGGCACACTGGCTATCTTCTGGCTGGCGGCTCAACCAGCTTAATTGGTGACCCGGGCGGCAAAGACAAAGAACGTCCGCTTCAAAGAGAAGAAACCATTGCGCATAACGTGAAGCAGGCCGGTAAACAGCTGACTGCTATTCTACAAGGGCATAACTTTACGCTGGTAAACAACCTTGACTGGACTAAAGACCTCAAAGTTCTGCCGTTCTTGCGCGATATTGGTAAACACTTCTCGATGACGCCGCTTATTCAGCGTGACTACATTGCGAATCGCTTAGGCGAAAACGCTGCGGGCATTAGCTATGCTGAGTTTAGCTACACTATTCTGCAGGGCTACGACTACCTCCACTTGTATGACACTTATGGTGTGACGCTTCAACTCGGCGGCTCAGATCAGTGGGGCAACTGCCTCTCGGGTGTGGATCTTATTCGTAAGGCGCGTAACGCTGAGGCCAATGTACTGACGCTCAACCTGGTCATCAATAAGGCAACTGGTAAGAAGTTCGGCAAAAGCGAAGAAGGAGCCGTATGGCTTGACCCCACAAAAACCAGCATCTTTAAGTTTTACCAATTCTGGCTGAATGCAGACGATGATGGTGTCGAAGGCTATCTCAAAACCTTTACCGAACTCGATAAAGAAGCGGTTAACAAAGTTATGGCTGAGTTTGCGCAGGATCGCGCTGGTCGTGCAGCTCAAAAGATTCTGGCCTACGAAGTCACCGCGCTGGTTCACGGCAAAGAGCGGGCCGAAGCCGCCAAGAAAGCTAGCGAAGTGCTGTTTGGTGGTGCCGATTTCTTAGAACTCGAGGCCCCCGTCGTCGCAATGCTTAAAGAAGAACTCCCCGTTGTGCCGATTGAAGGCAACCTCGTTACGGCGATTGTGAGTGCTGGCCTGGCGTCTTCTAATAGTGAAGCAACGCGCTTTATAAGCTCGGGCGCGATTTCGATTAACGGGCAAAAAGTTACTCCCGAAGACACGCTCACACTGCAAAAAGGCAGCAACTTACTGAAGCGCGGCAAAAATAGTTTCGCAATTATTGAACAAAAGTAGGCAGATGTTGCTATACTGATTCTCGATATGAATAAAACCCCAACCAAATCAACCAAGAAAACTACGAACGCTAAGAAGAAATCCGACCAGTACAACGACCCCAAGCACAACTACTTGCATTATTGGGAAGGCCGCGACTACGAAAACGATGCTGAAGTCGTTGCTATTAAGCGATTCTTGAAGGGCAAGCACTTCAAGCACGCTGTTGATATCGGTGGCGGTTACGGGCGTTTGTGTGTGCTGCTCAGTGAGTACGCCGACAAAGTGACGCTGGCTGAGCCTTCACAGCAACAGCTCGATATTGCCAAAGCCTTCTTGCAGGATTATCCGCAGATTGATCGCAAGCTCATGCAGGCCGACGATCTCAAGTTTAAAGACAAGTCGGTCGACCTGATCATGATGATTCGCGTGATGCACCACTTGCCCGATCCAAGTGTTGAGTTCGCCGAAATTGCCCGGGCGCTTACTGGCGACGGCTACTTCTTGCTCGAAATTGCCAACAATGCTCATGGCCGTAACCGTATTAAATATGCGTTGAAGGGCAAGAAAGTTCCTGCTGAACCCGTTGATATTCGTTCTGCCAAAAACCGCAAGAACAAAGATGAAATCGCCTTTGTGAACCATAACCCCAAGACGGTGATTCGCCAGCTGGCACATGCCGGGCTGAAGGTTGAGCAAACTCTTTCGGTTTCTAACTTACGGTCGCCCGGTCTCAAGAAAATGGTGCCTGAAAGCGCCATGCTTTCTATCGAAAAAGTGCTGCAGCCGGTACTTGCAAAGTCATACTTTGGCCCCAGCACCTTCTTGCTGATCCGCAAAGCCCGCTAAATCTTAAATACTGCTTAATTTTCGGGTGATTTTCTTGGTAGTCAAACGAGCGTATTGCTACAATATGCTCATGGCTTTAGATCACCGCTACACCCAAGTTATACTCGAACAGGTCCTTGCTCATGAGCAAACCATTTTGGAAACACTTATTCCTGTGGCTAAAGACGTTGCGGTGCTAAAGGCAGGCATGGAAGAGTTAAGGGCAGACAGGAATCTTCACTATTCACTTCTCAGAGCACACGAAGACGATATAAGAAGTCACGGCCAACGCATTGCGGCTTTAGAAGCAACCGATTAACTCGTATACTGTAGGCATGACATTGCAGAGTCCTTTACAGGATGTAAAAGGTGTAGGCACGGCGATCGCAACCAAGTTTGCGGCGTTTGGTTTGCACACCGTACAAGACCTGCTGTTGAATTTCCCGCGGCGCTACGATGACTTTTCGCATGTTGAAACCACTCAACAGCTCAAGCCTGGTGTGGTGACTATCAAGGCTGTTATTAAAGATATAAAAGGACATTATGTGCGGCGCGGCATGCACATCACCGAAGCAGTTGCCAGTGACGAATATGGTAGCGTACGGCTCGTGTGGTTCAACCAGCCCTACCGCGAAAAACAGACCAAGCGCGACACCGAATACTTTATAACCGGCAAGTACGAGCTTAGTTATCGGCGCTTTGCTATCATGAACCCGTCGATCGAATTGGTGAGCGACTTCCCGGTACACACTGCGCGGATTGTACCGAAATACCGCGAAACAAAAGGCCTCACCAGTGTGCAGATGAGGCGAGTCTTGCGCAATGTCATCTCTATGGTAGATGAGCTGCCAGAACTTTTGCCGGAATGGCTCATCAAAGAACAAAAGTTGATGAGCCGGGCCGAAGCACTGCATACCGTTCATTTCCCGGATTCGGCCGAAAAACTAGCAGAAGCACGTCATCGTTTAAGTTTCGAAGAGATATTCGAGCTCAGTCTGGCGAGCTTACTCAATAAGTACGATCTGCTAAAAGATACGGCGCTCGAGATTCCGTTCAACAAAAAGCTCGCCAAACAGTTTGTAGAGCACCTACCATTCACGCTCACCGATGCCCAGCGCAAGGCCGTGTGGCAGATCTACTTAGACATGCAGAAAACACACCCCATGAACCGCTTGCTCGAAGGCGATGTGGGGTCGGGTAAGACGGTGGTGGCCACCATGGCTTCACTGATGGCCATGGAGCAAGGCTTTCAGGTTGCGCTGATGGCTCCCACCGAGCTTTTGGCCCGCCAGCATGCCGAAACCATCTATAAACTACTCGAACCGTTAGGCTATGCCGATCAGGTTGGGCTGCTGGTTGGCGGCCTCAAACCCGCCCAAAAGAAACTTGCTCAGGCGCGAATTGCCGACGGCACGACAAAGTTCATCGTGGGTACTCACGCCCTTATTCAAGAAAAGGTTGACATGCACAAACTGGGGCTCATTATCATCGATGAGCAGCATCGTTTTGGCGTTGACCAGCGTAAGAAGCTCCAGGCTAAAGCCGGGCATATGCCCCATGTGCTTAACATGACAGCAACGCCGATTCCGCGGAGCCTCGCGCTCACGCTGTACGGTGAAATGGATATCACCATCATCGACACCAAGCCGCGCAACCGCAAACCGATTATCACCAAGATCTGCTCGCCGCATGAGCGAA
>CAYNBU010000005.1:0-1252 GCA_964395925.1 uncultured Candidatus Saccharibacteria bacterium | reverse complement strand
ACTGTTATCGAAGTTGGAGTCGACGTACCAAACGCTACCATTATGTTGCTTGAAAACGCCGAACGCTTTGGTTTGGCGCAGATTCATCAGCTGCGCGGCCGGGTGGGGCGCGGCGAACACCAGGGCTACTGCTACCTTATGCTGGCTGATAATAAGGCGCCAAGTAAGCGGCTCCAAGCCCTGCAACACAGTAACGACGGGTTCCAGCTCGCAGAGCTCGACCTCGAGATTCGCGGCCCCGGAGCAATATATGGAACATTCCAACATGGTGCACTCGACCTGCGAATTGCTAAGCTGACCGATGGTAAATTAATAGCAAGTGCACGCAATGCGGCACAAGAATTCATCGATCGCGGCGAAAATTTGCTAAAATATACAGAGTTATACGATCACGTTAAGGCCTTAAGAGCCATCACTAACCTCAACTAACTATGTATTCAGGATCAACGCTCACCAAATTCTCAGGGCATATGCTCGGGGCTCACCAGAAGTTCGACCGCGTGTCGCGCCGTCACTTAGCGCGTCTTTTACCGAACAACACCACATTCCCCACAAGCAAAGAAATCTTGCAGTTCGAAGGCAAAGACGGCCCCGATGGCATTAAGCGTAAGAGCCCGGCAAAAGATGAGTTGTGGCACTACTTTAAGCCATTCGACGAAGACGACACGGGCATTCTGAATATTATTGATGAGCACTACGACCAACTGGTAAAGGAGCTCAAGACGGATAACCAAGAACGTGCAGCTTTCGAAGCCTCATGGTTGGCACACGCCCTGATCGACGGACTTACTCCGGCCCACCACTACCCATACGAAGAAAAACTGGTAGAGTTGCGTGGCGGCGAGGGGCTCGAAACACGCACCACTATTAAAGAAAAGTGGGTTATCCCCGGTGATAATCGACGGCAGAAGGTAAAGAATAACTGGAAATTCTGGGGCCCGAAGGGCTTATTTATGGCCCATGGCTTGTTTGAACTGGGCATCGCCACGATTATCAAGCCGCTTACGTTTAACCAGGCACTCCCAACCGACGAGGAGATCGAAGAATTCCGCGAGATGGGGCTCAACGCCTACTTTGAACGCTGCGCCCGCGAGATTGCGATTCTCGATATGTATCGCACTTTTTTGCTGAAGGGCTGGACGCCAAAACTTGTAAAAGAGGTGCGGCAAAAAATGGGGCCGATTATGGTGCGTGTCGTAACGTTAGCTTGGTATTCGGCTGCGATCGAAGCCGGCATCGCGAAGGAGGACTA
>CAYNBU010000004.1:27159-34824 GCA_964395925.1 uncultured Candidatus Saccharibacteria bacterium | reverse complement strand
CCTGCGACCTCGTGGTTATGAGCCACGCGAGCTGCCACTGCTCCACCCCGCGATATTGGTTAAGAGCAGTCCATAGCTTACCAGATAAGCGCCTCTGGCGCAAGACTTCCTTCAAAAATCCAGCAAAGTACTAATGCTTGACATTTTAGCAAATTTGTGTATAATACTTGGCGTGGTCATGACACACAAACACTAAAAAACAAAAGGACCCGCAGTGGAAACACTCAGTTACGAATTTGCGCCAACAACCGATCAAAGCATTTTACAAGTTGATGAGATGATCTCATCCTTATAACCTGCCTCGATCAAAATGGCACGCAAACTACAAACAACAAAACACGAAAGGAACTAACTTACATGTTAATTCAAGATATTCGACCAGCTCCCAAAGTTAAAAAAGCACAGCGCCCGACCTTACGGTTAACGGCGAGCAAACGCTTTATCCTCATCAAATAGCCCCAAGGTAATTGATGCGAGGGAGCCTCACACCAGTGGGGCTCTTTTTTATTTGTGCCGCACGCCGCAAAGCATTACTATACCCCCATGAGCACACTTCTTACCCTGCCCGGCTTGATTGATCCGCACGTGCACTTGCGCGATCCCGGCCAGACCCACAAAGAAGACTTTTTCACCGGCACCAGTGCAGCGCTCGCTGGCGGATACACCACCGTACTCGACATGCCCAACAATGCCGAGCCGATTATCTCGGCTGAACGGCTGAACGCCAAAATCGCCAGCGCCCAGACGCAAGTCGTGGGCGACATTGGGTTCCACTTTGGCGCGCTGGGCGACAACTATGACGAGTTCGAAAAAGTCATCGACAAAGTGACAGGCCTCAAGGTGTACATGAACGTTACCACCGGCAACTTTATTATCGACAAAGACAAGCTCATCGAAATTTACCGCGCCTGGCCTGGCAGCAAACCAATCTTGCTGCACGCCGAAGACGACGTGTCTGAAATTGTGCTCAAGACCTTGCAACAGGTAAAGACACCAACGCACATCTGCCACGTTTCTAGCAAAGACGAGCTGAGTTTTGTGATCAAAGCTAAAGAACTGGGCTTGCCTATTACCTGCGGCGTGACTCCGCATCACCTATTTATGACCAGCGAAGATGCTGACCGCATGGGAGCCTACGCCCATATGAAGCCATCGCTCAAAACGCAGGCCGACGTGGACTTTTTGTGGCAACACATTGATGCCATTGACGTGATCGAGTCCGACCATGCGCCGCACACCAAAGCAGAAAAAGACGGTACCCCACCACCATTTGGTGTTCCGGGGCTTGAAACAACTTTGCCATTAATGCTTACCGCGCAGCAACAAGGCAAGCTGACCCACGAACAACTCGTGGAGCGTTTGCATACTAACCCTGCACGGATCTTCAACATCAAGACCGACGATACGACCAAAGTACTTGTAGACATGAGCGAATATGAAATCAGCAACGACCAACTCAAAACCAAGTGTAGCTGGAGCCCGTTTGCCGGCCGCAAGGTTGTGGGTAAAGTTTCGCAGGTAGACTTGCATGGCGTAACCGTGTTTAAAGACGGCGAAATCTTGGCCAAACCAGGCAGCGGCCGAATCTTGCCGCTATAAACTCGCTTTGATTTCGCTGGCCAAATTAGGGTTCCACATTGCACCGGTGGCAGACTGCACCACGTCGGCGCCAGCTGCTCGGTATTCAGCAAAATCTTCGGGAGTCATTACACCACCCACACCAATAATCTGGTAGTCTAAATTCTTGGCTGTGCGCAAATCGGCAAGGCGCTTAACCATGTCGACACCTGCCCACTTAATGCTGGCTCCGCAGACGCCACTCTTCAGACGGTTTGGTCCGGGCAAGGCTTGTTCGCCCTTTTCGTCTACCACTGGCGCAGCGATGGTGTTAATGGCCGACACGCCCGCCAAGTATGGTGCAGCATCGATAATAATGCGCTCTAACAGGTCTTGTTGCTCGGCCGAAAAGTAACCGAACTTGGCAATCAGCGGAATATCGCCGATCTTTTCTTTCACGCGCTTGCAGATGCCAATCACCGCGTCGTAGGTGTAACACAGTACTCCTTCAGTCGCGACGTTGGGGCACGACAGGTTGACTTCGATTGCTTCTACGCCGGCGCCGGCAGCCAGTTCGGCGGCATGCGCGAAGTCATCCCAGTAGTCTTCTTCGCTAAAGCCTTCTTGCACTGAGCCAACTACGCTCATGATCAGCAACTGGCCTTCGCCTTGGGCAGCCACGGCTTTTTTAAGATCCTCCACCCAAAATTCTGGCCCGCGTGACGGGTTGCCAAACGAGTTGGTGATCGAAAGATCTTTAGGGTTCTTGCTGGTTTCGGTCAAACCAAGTTGCGGATTGGCAGCTTTTTCTAGGGTGAGGTCGCCGTCAACGTCCAGGTACAGTACGTTTGGGAATTCGTTACATTCAAATGGAATGCTGCGCTGCGTTTTGTAACAGATCACGTCGAAGCCATGCTCAAAGGCATAGGTAGTGTAGTTGCTGTTGAGCAACGGGCCGGCCGGAATACCAAATGGTGCGTAGACCTTTTTACCAAACGCCGTGAACTGCGGCTCGCCCTTGTCTTCTACAGTGGTTTCGGCGACTGCTACGGCGGCGGGGCCATCGTCGAAGTTATCGTCGTAGGTTTTGGTAGGGTCGTAGAATGCGTCTGCCATTGTGGCCTCCTTAGTGGTTACTTACAAATATAGTCCAGCAGTGCCATGCGCACAAATAAACCGTTGCGGGCTTGTTCAAAGTAGCGGGCGCGCGGGTCGTCGTCCACCTCGCAGACGATTTCGTTTACGCGCGGCAACGGGTGCATGATGATCGCATCCTTATTGAGTCGTTTTAAAGCATCCAGGTCGAAGATGAAACTGTCTTTCACCGCTTCGTAGTCTTCGATGCTGTCGAACCGCTCTTTTTGCACCCGCGTGATGTAGGCCACATCGAGCTGCGGCAACGCTTCGTCCCAACTATCCAACAAGTGAAAAGTAACACCGCTGGCTTTGAGTTCGTCCTGGTAATTTTGAGGCAGCTGCAGCACATCGGGAGCGATGCAGTACAGCTCGGCCTTGTACATTGCCAGCAAGTGGATGAGCGAATGAATGGTGCGGCCGTTGAGTAGGTCACCTACTAACCCGATCTTGAGGCCAGCCAACTCGCCTTTGGCTTCTTGAATGGTAAACAGGTCGAGCAGCGCCTGGGTAGGGTGCTCGCCCGCGCCATCACCGGCATTAATGATGGGGATTTCTGAAGATTCGGCCGCTACACTGGCAGCACCAAGCATCGGGTGGCGCAGCACGATGGCATCGGCATAGCCGTTCAGCGTGCGAATGGTATCTTCCAAGGTTTCGCCTTTTGCGGCCGAAGAAAACTGCCCGGCGTTTTCGGTACTTACCAAGCCGCCGCCCAAGCGCACGATCGCCGTTTCGAACGACATGCGGGTACGGGTGCTGGGTTCGTAAAACAGTGTGGCTACCACTTTGTGCTGCAACGGCTTGGGGTAGTCGGCCGGGCGCATAGCTTTCAACTCAGCAGCGCGGGCGAACAGCTGCTTGATTAACTTACGGTCTTCGAACTGTTTAATGCTAACTATGTTCCGAAGTTGCACTGTCAGAGCCGCCCGCGCCAGATAATCTCTTTGAGTTGTTCAGTCCTTATAATGAGCGCTTTCTGTTCGGGAGTAGCATTTGAGCCAAAAGCCAGGCGCGCTTCGTTGTAGACTTTTTGAGCCAGGTCTTTGTAGTCAAGTGGGATAAGCTCCTCTAATTCTCGGTGCGCTTCTTCGCGAGTAGTTGGTAATGGTTTGTCCGTTAATCCGTGCGATTCTTCGGCTGCTCCTGCTGTGGCAAGACCTCCAAGATCGAGCGACACTGCCATTGCCAAATCTTGTTCCATACCTCCTACAGGTGGCTGTAGTATATCTGGGCTTGTCATATTTCCCCCTTGTTTTTGGTTATAAAAAAAGCCTCGAAAGAGGCCTGCTATGTCTGCTGTTTTTTGATTGGTTTTTCAGCTGCCATACTGAGTCTGCATTATAACAACTTTTTATTACGAGTTACAAGTTTTACCCGCGGGAGGCTAGCCAACAGAGGCAGAATGTGATATATTCACATCTGTTCTACACACAAAAACGTGGCGGCGTAGCTCAGTTGGTTAGAGCACAGGACTCATAAGCCTGGGGTCAGTGGTTCAAGTCCACTCGCCGCTACCAAGAGTACTTTTAATGACTCCCAAGGGGGTCATTTTATTTTGCTCATGCTTGCAATAACGTCGTAAGCGCTCTTTAATAGTCCAACAAAGGAGTACTTTCATGGATGCAGTAGAAGCTAGGGACTTATCAGAAAGAAGTGCAGCGCACATGCGACAGGTTGCCGAGGATGCCAGAACCCGGCAGCAACAAGAAGCTCACGATAAGCTTGCTGCATTTGGTGAAACCATCGACGAAGCCGTCGCCGATAGAATTGACGGTGTTTACGATGTAATCCAGATAGCTGCTGAGAACGGCGAAGTAGCAACCTCCTTCCGGCACCAGGATCGTCTCTCGCCTTCTCATCGAAAAGATAGAGAGGTTGAGTTTATTAAAACGATGGCACAAATTATTGGTAAACGGGTCGTTGATGAGCTTACCGAGCAAGGCTACAACGCTGAGCAAAGCCACAAAGAAGAGCGTGACCCACGACAAAATGTGGATGAAGCGAAGGGATACTTCAACACCACTATTACAGTCCGTTGGTAACCTTACGTCTGCTACACTAAAACCATGAAGAAACTACGCAACTTTTCGACGCGGCGCCTCGAAGCGCTCTCGGACGGTGTATTCGCTATTGCTATGACACTGCTGGTGTTAGACCTGGCAGTACCAAACATCGATACCATCACAAATAGTCAGCAGTTATGGAGTGCCCTTGGTCCGCTCACCGGCAACATCATTAGCTTCACTATCAGTTTCGCTATTCTGGCCATTATGTGGTCGGTGCATGTGCGCCAGTTTGATGGCCTCAAGAACATCGATGAGCGCGTGCTCACCTACAACAATATCCGCCTGTTTATTGTGGTGCTCATTCCCTTCACGACCAGTCTACTGGGTGAGTATAACAACATCGCCCTGGCCCAGTTCTTGTATCCGCTTAACCTGTTTGCCCTTGCCCTGATTGGTTATATTCAAGGCCGTTACCTCGACGCCCATCCCAGCTTCTTCCAAAACTTCAACAAGCAAGAAGCCCAGGCTAGCAACCAGCGCAGTCTGTCGTTCGTGATCTGTGCCGGTATTGCTTTAGGAGCTTCGCCATTCTTGGGAACGTGGGCCTATTTTGCCTTTTTCTTGTCTCCGATTGTTATTCACTTCCTCAAGAAACGCGTCTAGCACTTGTTTTTCACACCATCATCGGTAATACTTTAAGCATAAGTAATTCTAGGGGATAGTAGTATGGACACTGATCTTAAGCCAGGAATACCACCAAACAAAGACGCTGAGCAAGAAGCGATTGCTTCGCAGCTACCAGAAGAAGATGATCCGTTCAAGCCAGATGAGCCGCGCGGTAGCGGAGCAGTGGTGAGCAAAAAAAGCGGCGGTGCCGGCAAGAAAGTCTTGTTTGTACTACTGGTACTTGTCCTCATGGTCGCTGCCGGTGGTGGCGTGTACTATTGGCAACAACAAGAACTCAAGAAGGCCAACGCACACATTGCCGAGCTGGATAACGAAGTACAGGAACTCCAGGGGCAAGTAAACGAGCTTGAAGCCACCGACGAAACGCTCGAAAAAGAGGTTACCGCTGAAGAGGCAGCAACCACCGACCAAGCCGTGATTACGACAGCTACTGCCTACTGTCAGGCTTCGCTCGACCCTGCAACCAATACGGCACTGGTCTTTACTGCAGGAACCATCGGCACTGAAAACAAAACCGTAGTCTACTCTACAGACAAGAACTTTGCATCGCTCAATGCCACCTGTGGCACCACTGCTGCTCCAGGAGCTTCTCAGACCTATTACCTCAAGAACGTCAATGGTAACTGGGTAGTGGTATACCGCGGTGCTACCGCTGATGCAACCGTCACCAAGCTATACGGTATCCCCAGCACCTTTAACTAAGTACTCTAGCGAAAGTCATATAAAAAGTCCGGGGTAGAACCCGGACTTTTTTTGCGAAACATGAGTCGATCTACTCGACCTTTGCCTCTTTGCCGTGCACCACAAGCGCGTACAGGATGAACACATCGAGTACCAACGCAACCAGCGCCCAGATTGGGTAAGCTGGCAAGTAAATGAGGTTGGCAAGGATTCCCACGCCTGCGGCGATCGAACCGATAACGCGACCCCACATACCACCGTTGAGTACCGAGAACCCAGCGGTCAATAAGACGACCGCTACAACCAAGTGGACGATTCCCCAGGTCGTGAAGTCAAACACTGCAAGCTGATCTGGTGAGATCACCAGGATTTCATTTTTGGTAAGGGCGACAAACCCAAAGAACGCCTGGAACAATGCTCGGACAATGAGCAGAATACCAGCAAAATATACCCATCCGACCCAGCCGGTTGGTTGATTTGATTTAGCCATATATGAACTCCTTTTAGTTATGATATATCTTTATCATTATCCCAGTTGGGCACGAAGTCAAGAGGTTTATGGCTTATGTTTTTCTGATTCTTCTTTGTGATGCTGGTGTTTTTCCATGATTTGCTTACCGTGTCCTGTTAAGAACACCTTGATGAAGGCACTCAAAATACCAATACCAACAAATATGTAAATGGTAGTAAATATCTTGGCGAAGTTAGTTTGGGGGATAAAATCACCGTAGCCAATAGTTGCCAGTGTCACTACACAAAAGTAATACGAATCAATCCATGACCATCCTTCTACAAAATGGTAAAAAACGGTGCCGAAGGCCAGAATAAATACGGTGGCCATTAAGAGCAGATGGTAAACTCGTTTTTGTTCGGTGGCTTTCATTGTCTTCATCATAGCAACTTGGGCGTCGTTATACCACTGCCCTTTTTGTTTGCAGGCGCTTGAGTACGATCAGCAAGAACATCGCGCCGGCAACGGCAACCGCCACGGGCGCCGCAGTATATGCTCCGGTAATAGCGACGACTAGCAATGCTGCACTAAATGGCTGGCGAATCGCAAGGGTGAGGAGGCCCGCCATAGCAGTGGGAACAGCCAGTGCCACCGGCGCGTCAATAAGCCCGGCGAGTGCCAATCCAAAGGCTGTACCCGCAAAAATAGCCGGAAAGATCGGCCCGCCAAAGAACCCGCTCTCCAGCAAAATACTGGTCGAGATAAGTTTAACCGCACCGATTACGAGTAACATTACAAAAGAGATCCCGGCTGCTTCGCTAATCAGATGCGGCAACGTATGCTGCCCGCTAAACATCGTAATCGGCAGCCAGAATGCCAAGCCGCCAACCGTGATTCCGGCGAAGATAGTCTTCTGCCACGGCTTAAACTTGAGCTTTGTAAACAGAGGTTGCACTACTTTATTGGCAAACGCAAATACCAGCAGCCCCATGAGTGCCCCAAACAATCCAAACATAAAGGCTTGCAGCAAAGCTTCGATGGTGGCACCGTTATAACTGGGGATACCCACATCAACCGCAAACAGTTTGTGATACAGCACAAAGAAAATACCGATACCAAACGCCGAGGCTACTAAACTGTAGGTTA
>CAYNBU010000004.1:0-27059 GCA_964395925.1 uncultured Candidatus Saccharibacteria bacterium | reverse complement strand
TACAGCACAAAGAAAATACCGATACCAAACGCCGAGGCTACTAAACTGTAGGTTAGTTTGGCCTGCAAGTTCTTGAGCGCCTTTGCGCCGCCTTCGGCAATCATGGCTGGAGCCAAGAATGGTGAATTCAGTAAACTACCGAGCATACCCGAAATACCGCCGAGCGCCATGACCTGGCCGGTTTCTTTTGGTTGCTTGGTTAGTTCGGCGGTGGCCGCAGCCGCGCCAGCGCTGAGGTACGATGCCGGAGCCTCGGGCCCTAAGCTTGCCCCACTTCCAATAGAGATAAGGCTGGTAATCAGTGCTTTGGGGATCCGTCGCCAGTCCATGGTACCTGTTTTCATAACTTGCCCGAGTACTTCTTCCATGCCTTTCACCGAGTGTTTGAAGCGATGATTAATCAGCGCTAAAACAATGCTGGCAGCCACAATAGTAACAGGAATCGCCACTGTTCGCGTTGGCGCGTCTGGATCCATGCCAAAACCTTTTTGCCACACCAGCGTCGTGATGATTTCGAGCAATACAATCATACCAATCGTGATAAGCCCGCCAATTACTCCAAACAGGGCGCTCCAGCCGTAGAGTATAAGTGTCTTTTTTACCCCATGCTGATTTTCCATAGCCGTAGTATAACGCAGTTGCTACTGATCGGTATGATTGCGATTCATGAAAAAGTTCATCCAAGCTTGGAAGTTGCGTTGAGCGCTTGAGTTCTGGGCCGGAGCTTCTTGCTGTTCGGTTTCGGCCGGAGTATCAACCGTGTACGAAAGCGCCACCGCTTTAGGTACGATCACCAGCTTTTCACCGGGCGCGGCTTTACCAAACTGGCGGCGAGCAGCAAGCTCTAAAAATGCGTCGGTCTGGTAGTACCTATTACGCAATTCCTGGTTGGTATTACCCAGTTGTATAACGCTGTTTTCTTGCTCCAATTCAGAGATTTGCTTTTGCAGTTCGTAGTTGGTCTGAATAGCCGAAATGGTACTCCAGCTCACCAGCAGCGCCAAAATTGCAAACACCACCAAACCCAAGACCCGTACGTCTTGCAGGGCTTTGATCGAGGGATGTTTGAGGTAGGTTTTGATTTTATCGGTCATCTACATTGGCTATTATACAATCTTGCGCCAACTTTTGGGTAAAATCTGGTATACTGCCTCTGTTAAAGTTTGCGGCCGACGAGGGGGTGTAGCTCATCGGTTAGAGCAGGACGCTCATAACGTCTTGGTAGATGGTTCGATTCCATCCACCCCCACCAAGTTGGATTGCAGATAACTCAACTAATGACGCAAACGGCTCTTTTAAGGAGTAGTGCGTCATTTTTTGATGGTCAAAATGGAGGTTCAAAAAAAAATTACTAGCAATAATGTCCTTTTGAACCACATCTGCCGCTTTTAGCTTAGCGCCTAGTTGAGAGATAGTGCTTTCAAACTCTTTGCGGTCAATCTTGGGCAGAGTGGCTTTCTCAATATCTTTTTCATATTTCTTAATGGCTTGGTCTAGTCTGCTCATCTCTTGCGTTGCCTCGCTAATTTGGTTCGTGATTGTCTTGAGTGCTGTCTTATTAGGAATTAAATCAAGTGCTGTAGACAACTTAATAACTCTCTCCTCGTACCCATTTCGCGTAGCTTTAGCTCTAGTTAGGTCGGCTCTGATTTTCGTCTTTGCGGTTGTACTGTAAGTTTTTACTTCTTTGATATATTTGTCATAAGCCTCTGGCGGCAGACTTTCTAGTTTTTCTTTAATAACTCGGTCAATCTCATCAAAGACTAGCTTGCCCCTAATACTCCTGCTGCCGTACTCTCTGGTGCATTTGCTATTCAAGCATCTGTAATATAAGCGAGTAACTCCATCTCTTCCTCTTGAACGACCAACTTGCATTGGTCTATCAAACTCACAAACTGAGCAATGCACCATATAGCGTAATGGCAATATGGGCTTACGACCTTTGCTAGTTCGTTGATTAGTTCTACCAAACTCTTGCGCTCTGAAATATGTATCACGGTCAATCATAGGCTCAAAGGGTACAGGTGCTTTTACTAAGTCTATGACTTCATCGGATTGAACAAGCTCACCATAGTAAAAGGTATCTTTGAAAAGGTTACTCAGCACACTATCCGTCATTACAAATATCTGATGCCCCTTGTCTTCTTTTTTGAAGAACTTTTGATACCCTTGCTCATTTATAAAATCGCATATCGCTTGAATATTTTCGCCATTGGCTCTCATTTGCCAAGCCCGCTGGATAATCTCAAAGTTCTTACCGTCTATGCGGTATATGCCCTCGTTGTCGCGTATGTAGCCATGTTTTGGCGTACCGCCCGATTTATAGTCGCGGAGGTTTCCTCTTACGCCTCGCTTAACTTTAGAAGAAAGGTCATCGGAGTAGTGTTTGCTAAACACAAATAGCATTCCCAAAAGCATCTTGCCGTTTGCATCGTTTGAAAACTGATGCGAGACGAAACGAATGTCTTTTATGACATCTGTATCTAGCATGTGTAATATCTTGCCGCTTTCAATACTATTGCGTGATAGACGGTCTGGATGCCAAGCAATAATTGCATCAAACTCTTTGCGTCTTATGCGTTTGAGCATATCTAGGAACGCAGGGCGATGACCGGGCTTTTTTGCTGACTTTTCTTCTCTAATAATATCAATGACATTTAGACCTAGCCGTTTAACTAAATCCTTACAATCCTTTTCTTGGTCGCCAATAGACCTAATCTGTCGTCCTTCATCCTCAGTGGATTTGCGAAGATACATGATATATTTAAACGTCTTTAGGTCTACCTCTTGTTCATCGTACATATTGCAAGTATAGCGTTGAATTACAGAATAATCCTCCCGCCGTTATTGTCGCTTATTGATTGTTCGTTTGTTTTAGCCATCGGGCTTGATGTATCTATTTCTTGTAGGACATCAATTAGGTCTTTAAGGCTGCTTTCGGTCTTGCTTTGCTCTTGAGATACGGCACTCACGATTATACTCCCAAGCCATAAACATACAAAAGTACGCTATGGCATCGTTAGCCACGCTCGTAAGTCCGTTTTTTGCCGAGGTCGTATCTCGTTTTACTTACATTTCATGTATTGTGCTGCCCCAGTCTTTGAGCGGGTCGTCTCCGTATTGGCTGCTACATGAAATACATAGATTGTTAATATGTACTCCTAATATAACTCATTTTCAAAGTCAGCCCCAAATATTCGGCATTCCCTTTTTTTTGCCAAAAAACGCTTGGTGATTTTGCTCCCATAAATTAGGCATTTATACAGCGGAGTGCCATTTGTCAGATTAACGGGCGACACCGCCCCCGTGCCTATTCAGGTAGATATTGTCAGTTACCCCTGTTATTATGTAGTTATGAATATAGGCTTTATAGGACTTGGCAATATGGGGAGTGGTATGGTTAAAAGCCTACTCTCTAAAAAGTTTGATGTTATTGGCTTTGATATTGATAGCGATAAACAGACAGAGCTTGAACGCTTAGGTCTTCAAAAAGCAGACAGCATAGCCAATATTACTCACAGCTGTGAAGTTGTCATACTCTGTTTACCAAACCCCGCCACTTCTCGTAGAGTTATTTTTGAGCAGTTACTCGGAACAGACAATAACGTAACTACAATCATTGAGACCAGTACCTTAACACCTGAAATTGTTAAAGAGTTTGCTGACGCAATTGAAGCCAGAGGCAAGCAGTTCCTAAGCTCGCCAATGATTGGTGGCAAAAACCATGCAGCTAATGGGACGATTGAGTTTTTAGTTGAGGGGTCTGATAAGACATTTGAAGGGAATAAGAATGTTTTTGATGCAATGGGCAGTAGAGCTCGCTTTATGGGTGATATACCATCTGCAACGCTTGCCAAACTTACATTTAATCTTAGCAGGTATGCAAACATAGCGGTTGGTGTTGAGACGCATAGACTGCTTGAAAAATACAATGCCAATATCCCAGCCATTTATGAGTTTATGAGTGAACAGTCGCTTGATAATTTTGGGCAAGTTTGGGGAGAAGATTTGAAAGAGATGATGACAACTAATGTCCCGTTTAAGCCAAGCCAAGTACCAAAAAAAGACCTAGCACTACTTGCCGAAATGGCTAAAAGCCAAGGTTTGGACGAAAGTATTATTGAAGCAATTCGCAACACTTACCTATCAATGGAGCAGTTATGAAGTTTGTCTTATGCTCCGAAGGCTTTCACACACCTAATACCATAGAAGCATGTGTACGACTAGTTGGTAAGCCACAAGACCAAATAACAGTAGGTATTATCAATCAAGCTTATGCGGTTGAAGAAGGCGATAAACGCTGGGTACTAGATAATCTCAATTCGGTTGCTAATAACTTTAGTGGAGAGATTGATATTGTTGACCTGCTGGCGCTTTCAATAGAAGAAGTTGAGAGCCGTTTAGCTGACAAGGATGTGATTTTTGTAGTTGGCGGCGACACCGATTATCTTATGAGCGTTTATCAAAAAACAGGCTTTGATAAACTCCTGCCAAAGCTACTAGATACTAAGGTATATGTTGGTAGTAGTGCTGGCTCAATGGTTGTGGGCAAACGCATCAATGCCGCAGCTTACAAGTTGATTTACGGCGAAGATAGTAAATGGAATATAGACCAATATGTTGGTCTTGTTGACCTTTCGGTAATGCCACATCTTGACTCACCACACTTTCCAAACCGCAAAGAAAGCCTGCTAGAAGCCGTAGGTAGTTTTGAAGGCAAGGTGTATGGTCTTCGTGACGATAGTGCCGTAGTTATTGATGGTGATGACATGCAAACCATTGGAAGCGAACCTCTTTTTATTGAAAAAGGTAAGTTAGTCAGTGGCTAAAGCCACTTAAAAAAAGCGTTGGTCAACTCACCCCCAAAAATTAGGTACTTATACAGCGGAGTACCTATATCAGGGGTGAAGCAGACCAATCTCCTACTTTTGTGCTACTTACGCTTGCGAGGTTTCTTTGCAATATCCGAAGCAGACGCTACTGTAGTTTTTGCCTTTAAATCAATGAGTTTTCTCTTGCCCTTTTCATCAACACGATAATATTTGACTGTCTTGTTCTTTTTGTTGGGAACGGCTTTAACATTTTGCGGAAGGAGAACATCAATCATAGGTTCATCATTGCTCATTTTCTTGTCGTTAAGCAACACATCCTTTAGCTCATTAGCCATAATGCCCATAAGTCTATTCCTAGCATCTGCACCGACCTTATCCAAAAAGCTGCCGTTAGGTGCAAGCCAGCCAATCATGAAGCGGAGTACATTCGGATGAAACCCTTGAATATTAGAAGCTATTTCCAGTTTACCCTCAACCGCTTTGTCAAATAGTCGTTCCCACAATAGTTCCTCATACCGTTGAGCTACTGGTGTCTCAACATGAAGCCTGACAAAGGAATAAATAGTTCGTCGTAATTCATCATCTGGGTCGGTAGTATCTCTAAACAGTACTATGAGGTCTTCTATCAGGTCATAAACCTTGTGTGCTAATAATCCAGTAAGGGTCTTCTGGTCAAAAGTATGTTGCTCATTCTTGGATTTAATCTCAGCATCGTTTGTCTTAAAATTATCCGGGTCATCATCCTTAAATAATAATCCTGTGTGCATTGCTGTATTGAGCTTGATTAAGAAGTTGGTGGTTACTGATTTTGGAATGTCTTTATCAAAAGCAAGTATGCGACTTACGCCACTCATACTTCCGAATAATTGGTCTAGGATTGCACGAATATTTGAAAGCAGCTCACCATTTGGCTGCCTCTTGTAACTATCAATCATTCGCTCCGCAAGCTGAAAAAGTGCCTCTGCATACTCATCAAGTGGCACATCGGATTTACTAACATTCCAAGTAAGCTGACCGGGTATGATGTGCTGCCGCTTAACAACTTCATCATCTGTCAATAAATCATATATATTAGCAAAGCGGGCTGAACCGTTATGAGTGTCTTTCTGGGTATAAAGATATGAGCCATGATTGATTGCAAGGTGCTTAACAATACTGCTGTGGAGGATGCTGGATAGTTCGTTACGATGCCACCCATTGTAATTACTATCAGCCCACACTATCGCATGGAGGAATGGACGGTTGCTTGTGCAGACATGTTTCATCGCAATATCATCGGTCAATATCTGATATAAAGTTTCAAATGTATAGTTAGAGCCGTTCTGCTTTGCTGGTTTTCTTTCGGCATCGTCATCCACCCTAAATCGGTCAGGACTGTACTGTTGAGCCGAGCTTATTAAGGATTTCAAATTGTAGTGGATTACCTCAACTACTTCCTCAACATGACCTCTCACTAAATAAACGGAGGTAATCCTGTAGAACTTCTTAGCGGACCGTGTTGTAACAAACTTACTTCGTTCTAGTTGGAAATTAAATACACGCCAGTTTTTCTTTGGGTATTTATGCATTGTTGGCTTGAACTTTGGGAGTACGGTGAGTAGATGCGAACGATTAAAGCGTGAGTAAATATAGGCTACTACTAAAGAACCGAAAGTAATGAGCAAAAACCCAACAACCTGTAATAGCTGACCAAGGGAAAGTGTAGCCCAGAAAATATTTAAGTTTTTAATGTCTGGTGTAATAATCGCTATTAGCGGTGAAAGATAGCCAGCAATTAGCAATATAATTGCTAATGATTTAAGTAACTTGCTAGACAGTTTCCATATAAGTACATACCGAGGCTTAGCTAGCTGATATACAGCGACTATCAAACCAATGAAGGTAATCATATCGCCAAGGGAAAGAAAGGACTGGTCCATAGCGTCAAGTATACTACACAATGTTTTGTGCATTTCGCTAGTGCTTATACAGGGGTGTCACATCCAGAATTAGGCTATAATGGGTGCAATGGCTGAACTTGATAGAATAAATAACCTATTTCACGAATACTTAACTACTGATGTAGTGTCGGCAACCAAAAGCGATGAAGCCTTTGCGAACGAGGTTTTTGATATTACAACTGCAGATGACCAGCGTTACTTCCTCAAGGTGCTCAAGTCGCAGCATCCTGATGCAATCGCCAATGAAGTAGTTATGCAAAGGCGACTACTTGATGCGGGTATTGTTACACCTGAATATATTGAAATAGCCCCTGGTCATTATGTAGGTCAGTATGGGGAGGAGAGATTTCTTTTAAGTAGATACATCCCTGGTAGCTCTCCAAAAACAGTTACGCCCAAACTAATTAAAAGCTTTGGTGCGACGCTCGCAAAATTACACGACTGTCTAGACGGAGTGACTATCCCCGATAATGATATGCAGTGGCTTAACCCCGAAAGCGTGAAAGCTGACATAGCGACATACAGTGGACCAGTAAAGCCAGCTTTAGACGACTTATTTGTTTACGGCTCGGCTATTTTTGACTTAGACCTACCTCGCGCAGTTACACACGGAGACCTGTGGCTCAGCAATATTTTTGCCGAGGATGACGAAATAACAACGGTGTTTGACCTTGAGACGGCAGAAGAGACGGCTCGCATTGTTGATATTGCTCGTACCTATACATCTATTCGTTTTAACTCTGACTACTCTGTAAATGAAGTCATAGACACCTTAGTAGACGGATACAACTCAGTAGCAAAAGAGCAACTTACATCTGAGGAACTTGCTAAGATAAAGCAAGCAATAGCCTATGTTTGCGGCGCTTGTGCTACCTGGCACGCCGTTCATGGCACACGCTACCGTGACCCTTACATACAGCTCGGCAACGAAGTCAAAGCATAGGCTACTAGGTAAATGATTATCCCTGTTTCAAACGCTTTCGTCTTATAGTCATGACCTCTTATAGAACATAGCTTAATTCGGGAGTTTTTGTAGGACGCAGATTACCGATGATACGCCGTGTATCATTCCAGCCAACTGCTATATCTGCTAGGATGTCTTCTATCGGGCGTGTTTCAAATAAGCTGACACCGTCCCCACCACCATTCTTGTTTATTGCTTGTGCTTCCGCATTACCTTATTATGCTCGTATGAGTAACCCTGATGATATCAGCCGTGAACACCTGGCAATGCCCGGCGATCAGCTCAAGTTTGTTGCAGACTTTGCAAAGACATATCTGGCAGACGTAGAGCCCTACACCGACGAAACCTCCATGGGTGGTGGTGTTATCGCCGAAAAACAATGGGGCGAAGTTTTACGGGCACCTAGTGACCTAACTGTCCTCTGTAACTCCACAAAATATCTGAATACCGATACCCCCGGTTACACTTCGATCCACGTAAGCGACCGAAGTTTTGACTCATCCCTCACCATGAGTAGCGATGGAACGCTCGATTACACGGCAATTGCCGACGGCAACGAACTGTACGACAAAGAAGGCGTCCCCAGCGAAGAAGCCTTGCAAGACCCGGATTTTATCAAGCAAATCGGTTTCATGATTGAAGGCATCGAAAGTGTAAAGATGCCAAAAAAGGAATACCTGCGCCACGAGCTGCCGCAAACCCTTACCACGACGCCACTGACTGTCGAAGAACAACACGCTGCCAGCGCCGAACTCAACAGCACCACAGCACTCTTTCGGCCTGAATATCGTATGGACGCCGACACGGGCGAATCGTGGTTTATGAGCAACCTGCAAACAGATGGTGGCCGCAGTTATGCACTGTTGTACGCTCACGACGGCACGCCATTTGTGGCATACACCAGCCAGTCGCATGGTGCCTGGCGATTGCTGCCGCGCCTCGGCAGACCCGGTAACGATGCCTGGCACGATAAAGGCGCCCAGGGCGAAGGTGTGATCAATCTCCCCATTGCGTTCCAAAAAGGGCTGCAAGACATGCAAGAATCTACCCGCGAAGAGCACATCCCCATTACCAGAGATATTCTGTATAAGGAACTTGGTGACATAACGCAAGGAACCTACGATGCATTCTTGTCGGGTGCTGAGTCAGAAAGTATCTGGCTTGACGACGACACACACTCTACCCTATTACCTCAAACGTTCGAGCATAGCGAACCGCTTTACCGTTTTGAGTCGAGTTTGTACGGGCCGGTCGATGCACACGTCGTCCCTTCGCGCGATGACTCAATCGACTATCTGGTATTTACCCGCACTCAAACTGGTGACCGCTGGATTGGTATGGCGCAACCCAAAAATGCCCAGATGTTGGAGTCGTTCATTCTGGATCACTCTGTTCGCGGGCACGATCTGTACATACCACCCATTGAGTATGCTGGCAGCCTCGGAGAAAAGGGCTACCAAAACAATGCTCAACGTGCCGCCCAAAGCATCGCCGTGCGGGCGCTGCGCGGTGAAGTATAAACTATAGTCAAGTTGTGCTTGAGCGTTCAGCCTTGAGCGTTTTGGCCCACCAGGCCAGGTTATCTACTAAGCCTTCGGTGTGACCCACCACAAACTTCTGGTCGATAGAGCCATCTTGCTTGATTGACTCCCACGGTGCCAAAATGCCCACAAACGTTTTGGCAAGCGGAGCCATGCCAGTTTTGGCGGTTACGTTCACCAGTTGCTCTACCGCACGGGTGGCGCCGTAGGTGCCGTAGCCTACAAAGGCCGCGGGCTTGTGATCCCATTCATGGTACAACGTGTCGATAGCGTTCTTGAGCGGCGCCGGAATACCATTGTTATACTCGGCGACCACAAATATAAAGCCGTCGTAGCCGGCAATTTGCTTGCTCCAGGCAACCACCTTGTCTTGGGTATAGTTACCGGTGCTGGCCGACTCTGGCTCGCTCAAAAATGGCAGGTCGAGTTCTTTGAGGTCAACAAGTTCAAAGGTAAGGTCGGTATTATTTTGAACGGCGTCTTGGCTAAGGAACCACTGTGCGACTTTATCGCTGCTGCGGGTAGGGCGGGTAGTGCTGGTGATAACGGCAATTTTTAAACTCATATTGGTAAAACCTTTCATTTGTCTATTTACTATACATAGTATAGTCACTAACTTTATTTTGTAAAGTCTCTTATTCATACTATACTGTGAGCATGAAAACGCAAACAATTGAAAAGCGCGATGGATGCCTGCAACACACCCTGCAAATCCTTGGTGATAAATGGACACCGCTGATTATTCGCGATCTCACTTCCCAACCGGCCAAGTTTAGTGATTTGGAGTTATCGCTTAAAGGCATTAGCCCGCGCACCCTGAGCCAGCGCCTGGCTATGCTCGAGTCTGAAGGAGTGGTCACTAAGCAGCTATACTGCGAACATCCGCCACGTTATAATTATGTCCTCAGCCCGAAGGGTTTGGAACTGCAGGAGATTCTGGTCAAGATGGCCGAGTGGGGAAATTGCCACTTCGATACAGCTACGGTGTATTAGACTCATGCGCAGCCTCAACTGCAGCATGTGAAGTAACGAGCATGTTCTCCCAATCTTGAGCTATATCAAACTGATGTTCAGCATCTTCCCGGTGCCACCGCATATCGTATCGAAAGCCCCGATCACGAACATACCTGATAGGATGCTTGAGGGTCTTGCGCAGCGCAAAATTGGCAGTGCTTCTGGCTTCTTTACGCAAGCCGTCAACAGCCAGATGTGCAGTATGCTCATCGACTACGGCACCTTCTTCAATACCCACCGCCGGTTCTATACCCATACGCCCCAGGGCGTGCTGCAGCTTTGCTACTTCTAGATGTGTTTCTGGTATTAGGCCTGGTTGGCTCTCACCTGGTTTCATAAAGCTATTGTAACATATTTATTTAAGTAGGTCGAGAAGTTTTCTCGTGCTTTGGGCATTCATCAGCTGTTCGCGCAGCTCTTTGGCACCGTTGAAGTCGTTAATGTACACTTTACAAAACTTGTTGAGGGTGTGGAGTTTACGTTCGCCGTTGGGCCAGGTTTTGGCAAACAGCTCGACGTGCTGGCGATATAGGGCAATCTTTTGCTCCTTAGTATAGGTTGGCCATGGGCTGCTTTTCGCAAACACAAACGGGTCCTGAAAGACGCCGCGGCCGATCATAATACCATCCAGCCCGTATTGTTCGGCCAGCGCTTTACCTTGTTCACGGTTCAAAACATCGCCGTTACCAACGATCAGCGTATCAGGGGAGAGCTGGTCGCGCAGCTCCTTGGCCTGGCCAATCAAATCCCAATGAGCCGGCACTTTGGACATTTCTTTCTGCGTACGTCCGTGGATAGTTAACATGGTAAGTTTTTTGCTCAGCAGGAATTCGATCCAAGTCATGTCGATAGTTTTGAGCCCAATGCGGGTTTTGACGCTCACCGGGAAGTCCTCCCCTACCGCTTCCCTTACGCTGTCGATGATCTGGCCTGCCAGTTCCCTGTTTTCGATCAAAGCGCTGCAGCAGCCATTGTTTACCACACTCTTTTCGGGGCAACCCATGTTGATATCCACCCCATCGAAGCCCATCTCTTTGATCTGTTTAGCGACTTCGTAATAGTTGGCGGGGGTTTTACCCCAGATCTGGGCAATAATCGGCCGCTCCTTTTTGGCATCGAAACGTAGTTTGGGCAACAGCTTCGGCCGACCCGGGCTTTGTAAGCCATCGACATTCACGAATTCCGTAAAGTACAGATCGGGTGCTGCAGTACTGGCTATAATCTGGCGAAACACCGTATCGGTGACATCGTCCATGGGGGCCAACACAAAAAAAGGCTGCGGAAGTTTGTTGAGCATACTCATGCTTGGCTAGATTGTCGCGGCTTAGGGACTGGTTTGGCAAGCGGTTTGTCGGGGTTTGGAGCAGCAGCGAGCTTTTGTTTGATTTGTTGCACTGGAGATGCTGCATCGAAAGCAGAACTGAGCTCCCAGCCGGGGGCTTCTTTTGGCTGCAATTCTGCAGGATCAACACGCCGGTGCGGCTGTGGGGCGTGCTCGTCAGTTACAAGTGTCAGCTCTGCGCCTGTCGCTATTTCACCGACGTTTGCTTGCGGGTCGGTGTTTCTTGCGACATAACCAAGGTCGGCATGGGGATCTACGCGCTCGTAGGTGTTTATGGATTGTGCGTCAGGTGCTATTGCCATAATAGTTACATTATAGCATAATACTCATGCTTTTTCAAGCAGTGGCTGCTGCACCACTTGCACCGGGCGAATTTGCAGGGCGCTTTTATGGGGCTTGCGCGCCCATGGCGCTAGCTGACCCTGCAAATTCGCCCGGTGCAAGTGGTGCAGGTTCGATGCTAAAAAAAGTAGCTATTCCCAGCGGAACACGCGGAACGCAATAATGTAAATTACCACCGTCCACACGCCAATCACGGCGAGCTGCGGGCCCAGCTCGAATAAGGTACGCCCTTCGGTGATAACCAGCCGAAAACTGTCAATTACCGGGGTAAGCGGGATGTATTTGGTGATATCCTGCAGCCACACTGGCATCAAGAAGGTTGGAAAGAACACGCCGCTCAAGAACATCATCGGAAAAGTAATGAGGTTAGCCAGCGGTGCAGCTTGGTTCTCGTTACGCGCCCAGCCACCGACTGCCAAACCGATACCAAACAGCATGGTGACACCGATAATCACCACGGCGATGAGGCTGACGTAGTCGCCCCGCATGGTGAGATTAAAGAACAAGAGCGCGGCGATAAACATCGTAGCGATCGACAAGATACCCACGAAGGCGTTCGACATAACGTTGGCCGTGAAGTACTGCCACACCTTGAGCGTCGTGGTGTGGTAGCGGCGCAGTACGCCTTTCTCTTTAAGACGCGGAAACACTGTGGTGGGGCCAAAGATACCGAGCGACAGAATGGTGAATCCGAGCAGCCCGGCAAAGGTGTAGTCAAACCGAGTTTGACCTTTGGTGGCCGTAGAAGTGGTGGTGACGTTAAACGGTGTTTCGTTCTGGACAAACTGAGCATTAATGCTCACGAAAATGTTCTCAAGTATAGAGCCGAGCGTCTGCCCTGCCTGTTCGTTATTTTGGTCGTACAAGACCTCGGCCTTGCCGCTTGGGTATGCGCCGTTCTGCACCTCGCCAAAGTCTGCCGGCAAAATGATGGTTGCTTCGATCTGACCGCGGTTCATCTTTTCTTTGGCTTGGTCGAGCGTCGTCACCTGCTCATCGATGTTGAGCACCTTGTTTGCCTTGGCGACTTCGACAAATTGCGTGGCAAATTCAGAATTCGACTGATTAAGCAGTGCTACTTTGAAAGACACATCATCGTTGCCGCCAAACAGGCCGCCAAACACAAACAAGAAGATCAGCGGAAAGATAAACACGAAGAAAATACCAACCTTGTCGCGGAACAAACGCTTGACGTCGATACGCGCAAAGGTGGTGATGGGCAGGATTGCTTTGTATAGCTTTTTACTCATAACTACTCCCGCAGATCCTTTCCGGTGAGGTCGATAAACACATCTTCGAGGTTGGCCTGTTCCACATGTTGCTGCTTTTTGAAGCCTTTTTTAAGAAGTTCCTTGATAAGATTCTTCGGCGTATCGAGCGCGATGATATTGCCGTTATCCATAATCGCCACGCGGTCGCAGAGCAGTTCGGCTTCGTCCATGTAGTGAGTGGTCATAATGACGGTGACGCCGCGATCGCGCACCTCGCGGATGAGATCCCAGAGGTTGCGACGTGCCTGCGGATCAAGCCCGGTAGTCGGCTCGTCCAAGAAGAACACCTTGGGGCCGTGTACTAATGCTGCGGCAATACTAAAACGCTGGCGTTGACCGCCCGACAGTTGCTCGGGATAACTATTAGCCTTTTCGGCCAGCCCGACGTCTTTTAAGAATTTCTTGGGGTTCACCTTCTCACCGTAGGTAGACGAAAAGAACTGGATCAGCTCGATGAGCTTGGTCTTTTCTTCGAAAGATGGCGTCTGCGGCTGCACACCAATCAGGGCCTTCACTTTTTGGGGATGTTTCGCAACATTGAGGCCATCCAGAATGGCTGTACCACCATCGATAGGCCGCATCGTTTCGATCATTTCAAGGGTAGTGGTTTTACCAGCGCCGTTTGGGCCGAGAATACCGAAGATTTCGCCGCGTTTAACCTCAAAAGTAATACCTTTTACGACCTTTTTCTTGCCGTAAACTTTGGTTAACCCCTCTACTCGTACGATCGCCTGGTCTTTCATGCTGGTTCAGTATAGCAAAAAAACACCCCCGAGAAACCCCGAGGGTGTTGTAAAAGAGTTATTAGATTTAGCCCTTTTTGATGGTCAAGAAACCGTTGCGTGGGTTTTCGTTGACACTGTATCCAGCTGGAAGGTCAGTTCCCTCTGGGCGCTCGTCTTTGCTGAAGTAGTAAATACGCTGTACTTTACCACCGCGAAGGGTTACTTCTTTGCTGTTTAGAAAGTATGTAACACCTTTGCTATTCGTGTGCTTGTATGCCATGTGACTCTTCTCCCTCTCTTATGAGTTACTAGTACCCCTAACATAGCGAGGGCTCAACCTGTTGTCAACAGTTTTTTGTGCAATCCACAACTGATCACCCCTGTTATATCTGATGACTCGTGGTTTTTATGACTACGCCCCATTGCATCCCAATCTGCTTATGTATTACACTACTCTCTGTAACATTTAAGATTAAAAGAAGGTGGAATACATAATATGGATTTTACGCCCCGTAGCGAAGCCCCAACTCCTGCTCCAAGTCGTAGCGCAGGCCCAAGTGGTGGTTCAAAAAGATCAATCAAGAAATGGAACAAACCACTTAAGTGGCTTGCTGGTTTCTTGTTGGTTTCAACAGTTATTTTAGTAGTCGCAATCATCATTTCGATTGCGTTTAGCGACAATAAGGGTCAATCACAGTACGTTAAGAGTGGTGATATGCAAGCCGTTTTCTTAAACGGTGGCCAAGTATACTTTGGTCAGATCGGCACTATCAATGATGAGTACATGACACTCAGTAACATCTACTACCTCCGTGTTAATCAGCAAGTACAGCCTGGTCAAACAGAGAGTAGCAACGATGTTTCACTGGTGAAGCTTGGTTGTGAGCTTCATGGCCCGCAAGACCAAATGGTCATCAACAATGACCAAGTAATCTTCTGGGAAAACCTCAAGAACGATGGTCAAGTTGTGAAGGCAGTACAAGAGTACGTCAAGCAGAATCCAAACGGCCAGAACTGTAACACCGAACAGCAGCAAGGTCAGACCAACAACACAACAACTAACAACCAGTAAGTAAAGTAGCGTTGTTACCAAAGAACCCCTCATGCGAGGGGTTCTTTTTTATATCAGCTCTGGCGGATCGCAATCCTAACAGCTCTAGTCGCGAAGTTGGTGGCGAATCCAGCGATCAGAGATAAAGCTCAGTATAAACAGTACCGTAAATAAGCCCGCTGCGAGTAAGCTCAAGCCAGCGAGGTCAGGACTCCAACGAGGAGCAACAAAGTCAAACTGGTACAGTGCTACAGGAATGACTGTTTCGGTAATACCTCTGCTGGCAATATATTCCTGAATGCACGGAATGCGCCCGCTGCCCGACAAGCCCTGCGGGAACTGGCGTTCGCACTCGGCCTGGGCATCGGTGTAAATTTTGGCGTTTTGGGCGCTTGCGCCCTGCGCCTGTTGGGCCAATAAGCGTTCGTAAGTGTACTTGAGCTGAATCGGCGGATAGATGGTGTTACCACCACCGGTAAGGTTGGTATTCATGTGTCCGTATACGTACTCGCGAAGCTCACGGAGCGGCGTTTCGATGTCGGTACCGTTTTGGTCGGCTTGGTACACCGTGTCACGCAGTTCGATCATGTGGAGGTTATTCTGGCGCAAGGCCACCACGCTGATGAGCCCAAAGATAGCAGCTACCACTAAAAAGTACCAGGGCTTCAGGGGGCGCATTTTGCGCCAAACGTGATGCAGCTTACGCTTATCCATAGCATGATTATAGCGCAAGATTTGCTAGACTAGAGGTATGCATATTTACTTTTCTGGAATCGGCGGTGCTGGTATTGGCCCGTTGGCGCTCATTGCCAGCCAGGCCGGCTACAGCGTTTCGGGTTCCGACAAACAGGGGTCGCAGTACATCGACTACCTGGCCAAGCACGGTCTTACCGATGTGCATATTGGCCAAACCACCGAAGCTATTGCTGCAGCCCACCAGAAGCAACCAATTGATTGGATTGTGTACAGCTCTGCACTCGAGAAAGAAAACCCCAATCACCCCGAACTGGCTTTTGCTAAAGAGCACGATATTAAGGTGAGCAAACGAGATGAGTTTTTGAATCTCATCCTCGAGCAAAAGAAGCTCAAGCTGATTGCTATCGCCGGAACTCACGGCAAAACAACCACCACTGCTATGGTGGTGTGGTTGTTTAAGCAGCTCGGCGTGCCGCTGAGTTATTCGGTGGGGGCCAAGATTAGCTTTGGTGACATGGGGCACTACGAGCCCGGCAGCGAGTACTTCGCGTACGAGGCCGATGAGTTTGACCGTAATTTCTTGGCTTACAAGCCCTTCGAGAGCTTGATCGTCGGCGTTACCTGGGATCACCACGAGATCTTCCCCACCCGCGAAGACTACAAGCAGGCCTTTCGCGACTTTATGAAGCAAAGCGAGCATAGCTTTATCTGGCAAGAAGATGCTACTTATCTTGGCCTGAAAGAAGATGAACAGACTGGTGTGCTTTCGGCGGACGACCCCGGCATTCAGAGTATTGGCCTGGCTGGGCACTACAACCGCCTGGATGGATGGTTGGCCGTACAAGCGGTGCATCGTATTACGCACGCGCCGATCGACATCCTCGCCGACTACATGACCCGCTTTCCTGGCTCGCAGCGGCGCATGGAAGAGCTTGTGCCCGGTTTGTACAGTGATTATGCCCATACACCCGAGAAAGTTCGGGGAGGCATCAGTATGGCGCTCGAAATGGCTCAGGCGCAAGGCAAGAGGCTGATCATCGTGTACGAACCGCTGACCAACCGCCGCCAACACTACATGATCGACGACTATAAAGACTGTTTCACCGGTGCCGACCACGTGTACTGGATTCCGAGCTACCTGGCACGCGAAGACCCGAACCAACGTATTATCCCACCGAGTGAGATGATTGAACACCTTACTGACCCTTCTATTGCCTCGCCTTTAGAACGCGATGACGAACTCAAAGCCGTCATCCAGAAACACCTTGACGCGGGCGATATGGTAGTCGGTATGGCCGGCGGTGGTGGCGACAGTTTAGACGAATGGCTCCGCGCAGAGTTTACGACTTAGCTTTTCCAGCCGTATTCGAAGTAGTTTTTACCCGATTGCAGCGCTTCGAGGCTTGCACGCACCGATGGGATGACATTCTCCGGTAAATTACTGAGGTCGAGCCAGGTAAGTTCACTGTGCACGTGCGGTTCGGCATTGTACAGTTCCCCATCCCACTTTTTGGCTTCGAAGTAGATGTCGAGCCATTCAGCGGCTTTACTGCTGGGTTCGTTACGATGCACCGTTAAGACATGCTGCAGACTTGTGGGATCAACTGTAACGCCAACTTCTTCTTTGGACTCGCGGATAGCAGCCGCAGAGAACGCTTCGCCTTTTTCGACTTTGCCTGATGGTAAGCCGTAGTAACCACTCATCCAATCGGTGTTTTCGCGTAGCACAAAGGCAATTTTGTTGTCTTTTCGAAATATGACGTAGCTGGCAATGTATGGTTGAGCGGTGTCGTAACTCATCGGTTGTCGCCCTTGCCGCCTTGTGTGCCACGAGCCTTGCGGCTGCTGAGCTTTTCGATATTTACCGTAGCAACATCTTCGAAAGGAACGCCGAGGTACTGCGCGAGCACCGCCACGTACCACAGCACGTCGCCCAGCTCTTTAGTGATTTCTTTTTGGTCTTCAGCAGTTATTTTGCCGCCTTTGTCGCGAATGATCTTCTTATACTTCTCGGCCACTTCGCCTGCTTCGCCGGCCAAGCCGAGGACTTTGGCGACATAGGCTGGCTCGCTGGCTAAGGTTGCGCCTGTGCCGTCGCCAAGCATGTCAAAGGTAATGGCCTGTTTCTGGTAGTCATTGAAGTTCACGATGTTATCCTCCCGGTTGTTTCGTCTATTGTAACAGCACCGGGGCGCAGCACTTCCACAGCATCGTCGACAATGCGGATCACGGTAGAGGCTTGCTGGCCAGACAGGTCACCACCATCGACATAGAAGTCGACCTGGTCGCCAAAATAGGCCTTGGCCTCGGCAATAGTGTTGGCCGGTGGTTCGCCCGGGTGATTAGCACTACTGGTGAGTAACGGGCCGGTCTGTTGTAAAAGCTTAACAAGTTTAGTATCTGCTGGAATGCGTACACCCAATGACCATTTCCCCATATGCAGGTAGTTCAAAGCCGGGCTTTCGGCCGGCACCACAATGGTGATGGCACCTGGCCAATACTGCTCCACCGCCTTCAGGTATCGGGCTTTTATGCCGAGCTCTACCAGCTGTTCAACAGAGGCGGCGATCACCGTACCAGGCTTTTGCTCTCGCTTCTTCAGCGCATACAAACGCTCTACCGCCACATGATCAGCAGCCTGGCACACCACGCCGTACACCGTATCGGTGGGCATTACTCCAATAGCACCACGCTGCAACTTTTTGATAATCTCTTTGCTCATTACTGCTATACTATCACTAAATGGGGTGGGATTTTTTCACAGAGTTGGGTAATGATATTGGCGGCTGGCTCAACCAGCATTTTTTGAATATCGTCATTATTTTGGTTGGTACATGGCTACTGCGTATCTTTTTGATTCGTTTACTGCAAAGCATCGTGGGCAGCACCGTGCGGCGCGATCTGTTCCCCAGTGAGCACACCCGCCACAAACGCATTCAAACGCTCGATAGCCTGGTGAGCGCCGTCGTGCGCGTGGGTACGTGGGTGCTGGCGATCGTGATGATCATCAGTGAAATGGGCGTGAACATGGGGCCGCTGCTCGCCAGTGCCGGGTTTGTAGGTATCGTGCTGGGGCTCGGGGCACAGAGTTTAATTAAAGATTTTGTAAGCGGCATCTTTATTATTAGCGAAGATCAGTACCGTATTGGCGACACCGTAAAAGTGGGGAGTGTACAGGGTGAGGTGGAGGCCATTACCATTCGCACCACCGTACTGCGCGACATTGACGGTAATGTACATCACGTGCCAAACGGCACAATCTCGGTTTCGACCAATATGACGAACGGCTTCAACCGCCTGCACGAAGAGTTTACCGTGCCTATCGACACCGACTTGCATCAGCTGGAGCACATCATTAACCACGTTGGCACCCAGCTGGCACACAAGCATGAACTCCAGGGTAAAGTCCTCGACCCGCCGCGTTTTGTACGAGTCACTGGCTTTGACAACGCCGGTTACCGCGTGAAGGTTATGGGCACTACTGCTGAGGGCGAAAACGACGTAGTGCAAGGTGTGTTTTATTCACTGTTGCTCACAGCTTTGAGCAAATATAACATCCGCATACTTTCTGACCAACAGGTGACGGTGCACAACGCCAAACCTACAAAGAGGTAGTGTTGCCACGAATCAGCCGTGTAAGTTCTTTTTGGTGCGGCCCGCGCCGTACCGGAGGAAACACACCGCTCAGACGGTCTTTGTCACTCTGGCCGACTTCTGCCGTAACAGGATGATTGAGGAATGCGAGAAGGGCGTCGACATTGCGGTCATCTGTTGAGGCTCCCGAAGTTACGCCAACGCGCCCTCGTATATCGCGGGGGAGCTGGCCATGACTGTTGACTAGAATGATTCGCTGCAGCGATGGGCGGCCGCCTTGCTCAAAAGCTTGCTGGGCCGCAGACAGCGCCACTTTCTTGAGGTTGATCGTGTTCTTGGAATGCAGACTGCCGATGATAATCATTGTTTCGACATCCTTTTCTTGCACCATCTCGATAATGGCGTTCTGGCGATCGGTCACCGTGCGGCAAACATCGGTCTTATTGAACGGATGCGTGGTGGTGTCGACAGAAAGACCAGACTCTTCAATAGCTTCGGTGACAGCGGCAGCAGCGGCTTCGGCACGGTTCGCGTCGTTGGTCGTTTGGCTAATAATGCGTACCCGATCCCACATAGCCATCGGGCCTTCTGGGCTGGTGAGGGCAGCGATTTCGTCTTCTTCTTTAACAACGACAACCTCGAGGCCAAGGCTCTCGGCGTAGCCAACTGACCCGCGGAGTTCAGGGTGATCGCCACGACCGCTCAACGACAGATATACTAAACCAGTTGTAACACCATCTTGTTCGGCAGCGCGAGCGGCCATGCGGATTTCGGTGTGGGTGGCATCTACAAAGATACAGGTTCCGTCGTACACCTCTGCACCTTTTTTGGTTGCCACTTGCAGGTATTGTGGGGCTCCATGCGCCGAGATGTACACCACGTCACCGTCTTGAATTTCTTCGAGCGGAACTTCCATTTGTACACCCATGCGGCGAAACTCATTGTTGGAGTCGGCACCGTGCGTCGGGCGTTCGTTTACTTTTACCGGCACCTCGTTGGCGCCTTGTAGCGCAGAAAGCCCGAGCAAGGTTGCGCGTACACCACCGCAGTACCCTCGTTCGCGAGCAACAAATACTTCGGTCACTACTTCTGGGGGAAGGGCATCTTCTATGGAGCAGTCTTCGAGCAGCAGGTCGCTACGGGGTTGCTCGACAGTCACTTCGTGCGGACCAAAAAATTCTATATGAGCAAGACGGGCCTGAAATTCCTCTGCACCAAAGGCCGGGTCTTCGAAAAAGGTGTGGGGGTCGATATCAGTAATTGCCATCAGTACCATAATTTTACCATAATTTGTGAGTACAAACAGTGGTAATGCTTAGGTTGCCAGCTGGTAGGTGACGCGCTGTTTGGTAATCAAACCTTCGCGCTCTAGGTCGCTGAGCACTTCGGCGAGGCGATTGTCTGGGATGATCGCTTTTAGTGCCCGCGCGCTTTTGGGCTGGTCGAGCAGTAACTTGAGCACCTGGCCGCGAATCTGGCGTTTAGAACCTTTAAACTTGGATTGTTTGGTGTAGTGCTTACTCTGGCGGCTAAGGTTGCCAACGGTGCTTTTGAGGTGAGCGCCGTAGTCCATGAGCGCCCAAAACCACTCGCGCGGGTTTTCGGGGTCGATCGTGGCGGTCACCAGAGGTAGGAGCTGTTTGTCGGTCACCAGCTCGGGGTGATCACCAAAAAAGTGGTGGATATAAACCGTGCGAATATTAGTTTCGAGGAACGGCTCTGGCTGGTTATACGCATAGTTCATAATCGCCGCGGCAGTGTTATGACCAATGCCTGGCAAATTACTTAACATGTTAAGTGTGGTAGGGAAGGAGCCGTGGTGCTCTTGCATAATCTGCTGTGCAGCCTGGTGCAAAAACTTGGCGCGGCGGTTGTAGCCCAGCCCGTTCCACTGCTCCAGTACCCTACTGAGCGGCGCGGCGGCCAACTGCTCTACCCCTGGGAATACTTGTATAAACGCTTCGAACTTAGGGATGACCCTGGTGACTTGCGTCTGTTGGAGCATGATTTCTGAAACCATGATTTTGTACGGGTCAAAGCTGCCGTTTGGTTCGGGCTGGCGCCATGGCATATCCCGCCCGTTGTACTGATAGTAGCTCCACACCGCCTCTTGGAAACTGGCAATTGCCTGTTCGGTTAGCATTGCTCTATTGTACCGCAGCTACTTCGCGTGATGGGGTTTGAAGAGCCCGTAGACTAAAAAGGCCCCAAATAACACAATCGCCAGCCCAACTCCAGCGTACAGCCAAATATGCGCGGTATTAGTGGTGGTTTGCTGAGGCACCTGGACTTCGGTAGTGCCCGTAACTTCAATACTGCTGAGCGAGATTTCTTGGCTTGGATTGCTCACCCTCAGTGCTTCACTGCTTTGGTCGAGAGCTCGAATCTGCTCCACGCTCTGCGGACTGGCATTCTGTAGTGCCCCGCCCTGCGCCGAAATATTTTGTGGATTACCAGTAGTCACCTCTGTACTACCCGTTTGTTGAGCCGTGTTTTCCAAAATTGCCCCTCTTTTTGCTTACCCTTAGTTTAGCTGGTTGCAGGCGGTTTGAACAGGGCTAGACGCCACTACTCTAGTGCACAGATTTTGGGTAACAAATTGAAAGCATTTTATTAAGATAATTAAGATCCGGCAATAGCTCATAGAACACGATAGGTGTACCCTTTTCGTCAGTGAGCACATGCTTGCCAAGCTCTGAGAAGTACGGAGCCGGATAATCTTTTCTATTCGCCGTAATAACGACAGCTTTGTGCTTAAATGCTGTTGCGGCATGAATAAAATCACCATCATCAATAGCTTTAACATCTCGCTTGGTCTGATCATCACATCCATAACACGTATATAAAGCTGCTGCGATAGACAATATGTCTTCATCCACAGGATATGCAATGAACTCGTCCACGGCCTTTTTTGCATCAGGGATCTTGGTGATGGCAAGGCCGCGATAGATTTCAAAATATAGATACTGCGAGATACTAACTGCATACTTTTGGAATAGACTCTCTAATACCTGCTTTGTGGCACGCTTACTTTTTGTCTTAAATCCAGCGTCAACAACGTTAGTATCGAGCAAGGCGATACTTGTCTTATTCTTCACCAAAAGTTCCTTTTATTTGCTTGCGTCAATAATGGCTATGATGCGCTTAATATCGGGTGACTTGGGGATCACTTTCTGAATCTTAATGGGATTTCCGGGAATATTGATTACATCTTTTGCCATAGTTCTATAATCTCACAGCTTTTTATCTGCACAAAATAAGTTAAGAACTATTTAATTTTTGGCTTTAGGAGGTTCGACATGTAGGGATTTTTAAAAGGCCAATCTGGTAGCCAGTGTTCTACGAAATGGTAAAGCTCATCGTAAAATCCCTGATCAAAAGCTTTTTGAGTGACCCATAAGTTAACGACTGCATCTGTTCCCTCTGGAATGTTCACTGTTGCACTATCCATAGGATGCTTCGGCGGGTAGAAATATACGCATCCAAGCTGCTCGTCACCGCCAGGATTTGTAACTACATACGCAAATGAACTCCCAAATTCAAACTCTCGCTGGTGCCAGCCCAGGTCAATTGCATCCTCTTCTAAAGTTAATTCCGTAGTTGGCCACGTACCACCACGCTGCTTCTTAATGGTATCGATGCTCGACATAACAGCCTTATAGTCGAGTTCTGCATCACGTGCTTCGAGCTTACGGATGATAAAGGTACTTGTTTCAATTTTCTCTGGTGGTTTATAGTCTTTAAACGAAAACATACGTTAGTTTTTGAACCCTAATTTTGCAGCTGTTTCATCATCAATCTCAACCAGCTCTCCAGCATCGCGAAACTTGCTGTTGTTTCTTTCTCCGGGAACCTGAATAACCGTGCCTGCTTTGGCTTTTTGGGCCTTGAGCGCCACGTGCAATGCTTCAATGGATTCGTCAAAACTTTGCTGCGTACCCATTGCTTTTGGGCTCAAAACAAGAAGTATTGCGCCATGCTCTTCGGCCACAAACTCAGTAGACATCTGCGGACTTGCAGGCATGCCAATGAGCGCACTGGTGAGTACTTCCATGAGGTACACGATGTAATATCCTTTGTATCCACCTCCCATGGGAACAATGCTTGATACGGGATCGTTCGGATCGCCGCCTGGCAACACGGCCGCTTTAGCATCTGTCGTAAACTCGCCCTCTTGATCAACCGCAGCACGTTCGCGCAGTGGCTTATTATTTTTTAATCCATCCATGAATTCAAAGAAAGGAATTTCGGAGGTCGCCATGTCCACGCAAAATACTTCACCATTCTTACCAGGGATACCATACGCCAGCGGGTTTGTTCCAAACAACCCTTCTGTTCCGTTAAACGGCACGACTGCCTTGGGGCCGCCGTTACACACCGCAATTGCCAGCAAGCCACGCTTGGCAAGACCCTGCACCCAGGTGTGAAGCGTATGCATCGACTTGCCATTCGTAAATGCCGCCATTACCAGCCCGTTCTTGTTTGCCCGTTCTTCAAGATCATCGTGAATTTGCTTCATAAAGGTTAGCGGCCCGTGACCATGGAAATTAATCGAGATATAACTTGGCAAATCGATATCGTAGCTCATTTTTGTGTCTTTAAGCTTAGCTGATGCTTCGACATCACTTACGGCAGACTTCAGAACATTACTACGCGGACTTTTACGAATCTGCGCCTCAATAACTTCGGTGGCGTAGTACGCCGCATCTCGTTCTGGTACAGCTTGCGTAGCATACTCGGTTAAGGCTCCTACTAACTCATCCCGCTTAACTTTCATGTTGGCTTCTCCTTATGATTAACATTACCGAAAATAGCCCGTTCGCGATTACCCACACCGCTGGCCACAACACTGCAAGCAATGTATAGCTTTCTACTGCCAGAACCGCGAGCGCAAAACGAATGGTGTTTGTAACAAACAACGAAAGTGTTTCACTGTGTGGTTTATTCCATGACTTCCGGACCGTTGGGTAAAACGCTAGCAGGTCTGCTATAACGACAAGGATAATCGAAATAACCGGCTGGTCTGCAATGAGCCAAAACCCCATAGCAATCAGCGCCAATAAGGCTGTAACTGTGTCGGATATAGTAATATCCTTTTTGCCTTTTTTGAAGGCAAGCACTATAACCCCTATACACAAAAGGCCTGCTGCCGCAGTCACTAATGTGGCCATGCCAGCACCACCTTTTATCTGAAGTGCAACGATCAGTATGGTTAGCAAGCACCAGAGTGTCCAGCTGTAGATATGTGGATGAGTTTTGCCTTTTAATATATCCCTGTAGTACGGAATATACGCCACAAAAGTTAGAAAAACTGCGATTAAACTAAGGGCTTGTTTCATATTTTTAGTCGCGACCCACTGGCGCGACGAATCCTCTCATGAATAATCTTATCACGGGGCTATCGTCGGGCTGCATAATAGGGCGCCCATGGAGCCCTCGACGCGCGTCGGCAACCCAATAGCTACGGGAGGCGTCTTCGCCATCACCCACTTGCTCCATATCGTGTACGGCATCCAGATAATCAATGATATACCCTTCTCCGTTAATCAAATCCCCCTTGTAGGTATAGTTACCGTTCCACAGGCGCGTACTGTACTGCCGATCTGGCTGCTTGTCTACATCGTGCGGATCGTAAGAAGTCGAAGCAAGCACTATAGCAACAGGTACGTCGTGGCGCACCCAGTCTTGATGTGGTACAACATCGTGATTGAATGGATCGGTTTGCTCCGTGGCGTTCCAGTATTTAATCGAAAACTCCAGGGTTATGCCAAGTGGCTCCTCTGCGAAGGATGGAAAAGTAGACGTTCTGCAATACTCGACAATGCGGCTGGCCTCTTCTTGAAGGAAGCCACTGTACGGGTTCATTGGCCCGTCGAGCTGATGTTCATCGTTCCAACCAAACTTCTTGCGGTACTCCTCGAATACTTCATCATGCTCCAGGCTTGCTCTCGCTTGCTCCTGGATAAACCCCACCGAAACTGGTTCTGCAGATAACATGTCACCTGTATGGCCACCGGTAAAGCGTAGCCAAGCACGCCACGGATTAATGAGGTAGCCGCCGGGTATTTGCTGCCAATGTGAAACGACCTCTTCGCCAATGAGAGAGGCGCGTTCCTGCCAGGCCTGACTATGATTTAATATTTCCGCCATACTTGCACATATTGACATATTGTGGTCAAAATGTTAAACTGTTCACTATGTTGAACAACAGAAACACTATTTTGTTAGCGCTTCGACGACTTGGCCTCACACCAGATGAGTGTAAGGTGTATCTAGCTTTACTTGAAATGCCTATGAGCCACCTCGAAGTTGCCCGTAAAACAGGGGTGAACCGCACCAAGGTCTACCGCATTGCTGATGACCTCACCAAGCGTGGCTTAATTACCAAAAACCAGGACGATACCGGACGCCAGCTGGCTGCCAATGACCCAGCAAACCTTGAGATCGTCATTACGACCGAAGAAGAAAAGCTAAAAACCCAGAAGACTCTATTATCTCAATCTCTGCCCGCCCTGCAGAATTTGTTCGAAAATGGTGGCAAGCCGACTGGCGCAAACTTTGTGGTCAACACCTACGAAGGCGTTGATGGTTTTAAACAGATGCTGTGGAATGAACTTAAAACGCGTGACGAGATCCTTATTTTTGGGAACGGCACCATTCAAGACCTTATAGCAAGCCCTCGCTGGGCCGAAAAGCATCGCGAAAAAACGCTCGAAGCGGGCTATAAAGTTCGTGAAATCCTGAACCCTGACGGTAAACCGAACGAGTTTACCAAGAACAAAGACTTCATGGAAAAATCTTACAACCGCAGATACATCAGTGGAGAAATTCTCCCCTTGGCTCATCAGTTGTGTATATATAACGATACGGTGGCCATCTACCACTGGAAGAATGGTAAAAAAGTCGGCACCGAGATTATTAACAAAGATTTTGCCGATATGCAGCGGGCTATTTTTGAAAGCTACTGGCAGATTGCTCGCTAGGGAGTAAGTCGATTGATATCACGTGGGAACAGCGTGGCTTCTTTGACGTTCGCTAGGCCAATGGTTTTTTGTACAAAGCGGTCGATACCAAAGCCACAGCCGCCATGTGCTGGCAGGCCGTACTTGAAGGCTTGCAGGTAGTACTTAAAGCCCGGGTCTTCGGGGTCAATTCCTTGGTCTTTCATCTGTTGTAGCAAGGTCTGGTAGTTGTGTTCGCGCATTGGCACGGTGGCTATTTCGACGCCGCGGAACAGCAGGTCGGCCGATAGCACTGTTTCGCCATCGTCGTTCTTCTTTTGGTAGAACTTATGGGTTGCGAGTGGGAAGTCACGCACGTAAATAAGATCGCTGCCCAATTGCTTGCGCGCGTAGTCGCAGATCCACTTCTCTTCGTCTGGGGTGAGGTCTTTTTCTTGGGTGGTGTCGGTTTTGGTGGCTTTGGTGTAGAGTTCGTGGATTTCGACAACCGTGAGGCGCGGTACTTTGCCCTCTTCGGGAAGCTTGAGTTCTGGTGCGTTGAGGCTCTTGAGCTCGCTCGCAAAGTCTTTGTAGGTCTGCTTAAGCACCTCGGCAGTCATGTTGGCTACCAGGTCAAGCACTTCGTCGTAGTTGTTGATAAAGCCCATTTCGATGTCGAGCATAGTGAGTTCAGTAAGGTGGCGAGTGGTCGCAGAAAGCTCGGCGCGGTAGGCCTGGCCGATCTCAAATACACGCTCGTACACACCCACCATGATCTGCTTAAACAGTTGTGGGCTCTGCGCCAG
>CAYNBU010000003.1:6271-36811 GCA_964395925.1 uncultured Candidatus Saccharibacteria bacterium | reverse complement strand
TAGATCTTGATGCGTTTGCTGATATCGGCTTGGTGCAAAATTTCTTTACGCATGGCGTACGTTGCTTTACGGTGGCGGTTCATTACGTCGTCGTATTTGACCACGTTTTTACGCATATCAAAGTTATGGCCTTCGACCTTCTCTTGGGCCGATTCGAGGCTGCGCGAAATAATGCGGTTTTCGATTGGTATATCATCGGGGACGTTCATGCGAGCCATCATGCCCGCAATGCGGTCGCCGCCGAACACGCGCATCAGGTCATCTTCGGTACTCACAAAGAACTGTGTAACACCCGGGTCGCCCTGGCGACCAGCACGTCCACGCAGCTGGTTATCAATACGACGGGATTCGTGGCGTTCAGAACCCAAGATGAACAGACCGCCGAGCTCCTTTACGCCTTCGCCCAGCACGATGTCGGTACCACGGCCGGCAATGTTGGTGGCCAGCGTAACGGCTCCCTTTTCACCCGCCTTGGCAACGATTTGGGCTTCTTTCTCGTTGTTCTTGGCATTTAAGATTTCGTGCGGGATACCAGATTTTTTGAGCAAGCGTGCCATAATTTCGTTCTTCTCGATCGAAGCGGTACCAATAAGCACTGGCTGGCCTTTTTGGTGCAACATCCGAACTTCGTTGAGGATTGCTGCAAACTTACCCTTTTCGGTCTTATATATACGATCGGGGCGATCGATACGACTCATCGGCTTGTTAGCAGGCACTTCAACGACGTCGAGTTTGTAAATCTGGTGGAATTCTTCGCTTTCGGTTTCGGCGGTACCAGTCATACCCGAGAGTTTTTCGTACAAACGGAAATAGTTCTGGAACGAAATGGTCGCCAGTGTCATCGACTCTTCTTGAACATCTACTGCTTCCTTGGCCTCAATAGCTTGGTGCAAGCCTTCGTTATAGCGACGTCCGCGCAGCAAACGGCCGGTGAATTCGTCGACAATCACCACTTCGCCGTCGTTACTGACTACGTAATCTTTGTCGCGCTTGAAGAGTGCTTGAGCACGCAAGGCTTGTTCGAGATGATAAATAGTACGAATGTTGTCGGTGCCATATAGATTATCGATACCCAGAATTCGTTCGACCTCTTCGACACCATCGTCGGTAAGCACTGCGGCCTTTTGTTTTTCGTCGACTTCGTAGTGATCATCTTTTTTAAGCTGACGAACAACTTTGGTGAACTGCAAGTACGAGTCGGCACTGGTAACTGATGGCGCCGAAATAATAAGCGGTGTACGGGCTTCGTCGATTAAGATGGAGTCTACTTCGTCGACGATAGCAAAGTGCAGTTCACGTTGGCGAAGTTGGTCGACTTCGCGGACCATGTTGTCACGCAGGTAGTCGAACCCGAATTCGTTGTTGGTTCCATACGTAATATCGGCATTGTAGGCCTCTTGGCGCGTGCATGGCTTAAGGTGATAAAACCGCTTGTCGAAGTGCTTGTCGTTGAGGTATTTGGCGTCGTAAATGTATGATTCGTCGGCAATGATAACACCGGTGGTAAGCCCTAAGTAGCTGTATACTTCGGCCATCCAGCCGGCGTCGCGCTGTGCCAGATAGTCGTTCACCGTAACGACGTGTACACCCTTGTTGGTAATGGCGTTCAGGTATACCGGCAGTGTTGCTACCAGCGTCTTACCCTCACCGGTCTTCATTTCGGCAACGTTACCTTCGTGCAGCACCATACCACCAATCAACTGTACATCGAAGTGACGCATACCCAAGGCGCGGTCGGCTGCTTCGCGCACCAGCGCAAAGGCATCGGGCAAAATGGCATCGAGCGATTCTTTTTTGAGGCGGTCTTGCAGTTTGGCGGTTTGCTTTTTGAGCTCCGCCTCTTTCATCTTCTTATACTTAGGTGCCAGTGCATTAATATCGCGGACGCGTTTACGCATTCGCTTAATGGTTTTAGCTTGCGGATCTCCGAGCACTCGTTTCAAGACTTTTTTCATAGTCGGATGGTATTCCCTCACTTACAGGTTTTGGTGTGCTTCTTATTGTAGCCTAATCTTACCCGAAATTCAGGTAAAAAACACAATTTTACGGCGTTTGGCGTTTCATTCGGGCAATTACCCGCTGACGGAGCTTCACCGACTCGTGCGTTTCTTTGTACTTTTTGAGCTGATTACGGAGTTTTGCTTCGACGATATCGACCGCCGCATAGATGTTCATGGTAGTTTCGTGCGTGGTAATCGCCTCATGCGGCAAATATAAAACGACCTCGCAGGTATGTTGGCGCTTGTCTTTGGCTTTACTCTCTTTAATCTTTACTTCGGCATGGGCCGAAACACGAGTGTGTTTGCTCATGTACTTATCAAGCCCACCGATTTTCTTGAGTATGTATTTCTTTAGATCTTCGTCGACTTCGGCGTGTACGCCGTTGATTTCGATTTTTTGAATCATATCTGCTCTTTGCCTCCCATATACGGTTGTAGTACTTTTGGAACTTTCACATTACCCTCTTTGGTCTGGAAGTTTTCGATAATGCCTACAAGTGGTCGCTGCGAAAAGATGGTCGCGTCGTTTGTTTGTGCAAGCTCAATGCGACCGTCTTTTCGGCGTACGCGAGTCTTCATGGCACGAGTTTGGTAGTCGGTAATATGGTCAGCCGTATGTGTTTCGCGATACGTCTGCTGGCTTGGCAGCCACACTTCGATATCAACACCTTTGGCATTTGGGCGGCCAATATCCGCGGTACACTTTTCGAGCACGTGATACGGCAAACCAAGTTGTTGCATTAGATACTCTTGGATGGCTACCTGAAAGAGATGTTCCTGGTACGATGTTTCGGCGGTGCTAAAGCTTTCCATTTCGAGTTTATTAAACTGGTGCAAGCGGAAGATGCCTTCGGTGTCTTTACCATACGTTCCTGCTTCGCGGCGGAAGGCCGTGGTGTAGCCAGCGTAGCGAATCGGCAATGCTTCTTCGGGAAGGATTTCGTTGAGATATATCGGCGCAATAGTGTGCTCGGCACTGGCGTTCAGCCAGAGGTCTTCGTCTTCGATTTTATAGGTCTGCTCTTCTTTGTTGAGCCGACCCGTTGCCTCAAAAACTGCTTTCTTGGCTACGGCTGGCGGAAGTATCGGCTGGAACGGCTTGCTGCTTACTTGTAAATTATTGTCGGTAATGATCTTCTTCAAAACAGCTTCGTCGCCGACGACATCAAGCCCGTATTGCCAGAGCGCAAATTCCAGCCGCACCAGGTCGCCCATAGTGTACACAAAACGGGCACCAGCAATTTTAGCACCGCGCTCTTTGTCGAGCCAACCTTTTGCTTCGGCGATTTGGGCATGGTTCTTTGGTTCAAAATCAAACTTTGGTTGCTCGCCCACTGCCTTCACCACCACGTTTTCGTCCTCGGTTGCGCCAACCGGGACTTCGTCGAGCGGCATGTTCGGCACCGTTTTGAGGAGCTCCAAGTATGCTTGTTCAACGGGCGCAAGTTGTTCTTCGAGTTGCGCGAGTTGCGCTTTGAGTTGCTTCCCCTGCTCCACGAGTTTAGGGTCGGGCTTGCCGCCCTTCATTTGAGCCGCGATGTCGTTACGCTCTGCTCGCACGGTTTCTACTTTTTGTTGTAGGTCACGGCGCTGCTCGTCGAGCTTCAGGAGCTTAGTGATATCTACTGTGTAGCCTTTTTGTTGGGATTTTTGGGCGACCAGGTCGGGGTTGTCTCGGATAAACTGAATGTCTAGCATAGGGTCATTATACGCTATCTGATGACGGGCACTCAACCGTGATCAGTGAAGACGGATACTGTTTGGCCAACGCCTTATCTAACGTGAGGAATCTAGCACATCCATTACGCACCGCGACCGCCATCTGCAGTGCGTCCTCAAAATCGTTTCCTTGTTGGTTAGCGCGTGCCCAAGCGTAGTCTTGTTCGGTCAGATCGAGCACTTTGGTGGCGTCAATAATATCAAAGAGCAGTGCTTGTTGTATGCCAAGCTTGGTGCCAAAATGCAACACAAGATGCACGGTAAGCATAGAGATAGCGGTTGGTTCACGCAAGCTACTCAGCAGTGCCTCAACCCGCTGCTGCTGTGCCCGCCCCGGAAGCACAACTTCTAGGAGAATGTTCGCATCAAGAAATACCATGCTTCTCTGCGATGCTTTCGGTGTAGAGTTCTTTTATAGGCCGTGTGGGGTCGACGGTATGCTGAGCTGTCGCGCGTGCCCGCACTGCTTTTGCCACGACGCCCTTCCCCTTATATTTCTTTGGAGAAGACGCATCAACGCTCACTACCGTCGTGAGCGGCTTGGAGTGATAAATAACTGTAATGGTGCTGCCGCGCTTGAGTCGGCGCAAAAAGGTAAGCGGATCTTTACGAACTTCTTGCAGCGAAATTGTGGTTGCTTTCATGACTACATATTACTTTAAAGTGACTTTAAAGTCAAGTACAGATGGTGCCAGCCACCGAAAAGCTGTGCGCTGCCGCTTGTTGCCAAGGGTTCGTACTAGGCCCTGGTAGCTCGAAATATTTTGCAGATTCAGCCGTTTCGAGATACGCTTCATGGTTCTGTTTTGCAATTGCTGGGTACGAGGTGTGAGCACCCGTTGTTCACGTTGACCTGACCGTTCGCAGAGTTCCACCTCGCGCGCGGCGCGAGCCGGTGTGGGGGTAATTTACTTACGTTTAATAGCCGCCAGCGTAAGTTCGGTACGCGACCGAGCGTAGGTGCAGAAGTCGCACGGGCCGCCCATAGCCGCCGTGCCGATGGCGGGCATGTCGCCTTCCATGCAAGCTTTCATATCGAGTAACGTTTGCTCGATCCAGGCGTCGCTGCCGGTGTACGGAATGACTTTGGTGCGGAATTCGACCCGGTCGTTAAAACCATCAAGATCGATGCGACCGTTGGTGTACACAAAGTAGCCGGTGTCGTTCACGGCAAACCCATTTTGGCGTAACAGCCATTGATAGACCTCCAGCTGGCGCTTGTAGCTGATCTGCCAGTCAGAGTCGATGTTCACTTCTTTGTCTTTGGCGGTAGCTTTGTAATCTACCACGATCAGCTCGTGGTCGTCGTTGACCCATACATCGTCGATGGCGCCAAAAACATGCAGGTTCGTTGGCTTATGCAATGTGGTTACACCGGTAAAGTTATGGCGCCAGGTCTCCAGATCGTCATGCGTATACGGGATTGCCTTGATGCTGTTTTCGACCATCAGCGGGTGCGGCTTGGCCTCGGCACGATAGCGGTCGAATTCTTTTTTAAACAGTTCGTCGATGGCTTTATTGATGTTAAACGGCGGGCTGCTGGGGCGCTTAATTTTGAGCCGTACATCGAGCCAGAAACAGCGCGGGCACTGCTTAAACAGCTCAATCTTGCTACGACTGACCTTAAAGGGTGTTGTTTGCCCCGGTTTGTATGGTTGCGATCGTTCCCGCCAATAGTTCCCTGCCATGCTAGCAGGTATTATACCTGGTCGAGAGCAATCTGACCTATAGTTAACGCGTTTTGTTCGCGTATTTGGTACGCCTCGTGAGCCATTTTGATCAGTTCGTACACCGTTGATTGATACACCGGGTCTTCTATTTGTATGGGTGCAGGAATACTACCGGCCAAGAAATGCGCGGCTTCGAGCGCCTTGGTAGAATCATGCGGATACAACACGGTAAGCACGTGATTAACTGACGCATAGGTTGGATCAAGTTCATAAGCAGCCGTAAACGCCGCTTCTACATCACCGTCGTTGAGGCGCTTCTGCACCGCAAATTCAGGCAGATCAAAATCAAGCTCAGTATACGGCGGTTCTGCAGGTGGCACGAGCTCCTGAGTCGGCTTATGTATATTGGCAACTTGGGCCATAAAAGCAATTTCGGCTTGCAGTTCGGTCTTAAAACCCATTTTTACTATTATAAAGCAAAAGCGTTATTTTTACAAGAGCTGATGCGCGGCAATAACACAGGCTGTTTCGGCCCGTAATGTGAAGTCGCCAAGGTGTAATTTACCAACTTCTTGAGTCATGAAGAGCTGTTTCTCGGCGTCGCTCCAGCCGCCTTCGGGGCCAATCAACACGCCGGCCTCTTTGTAGTTGGGCTTCTTTTGCTTTGTTAATTCGTGTTGCTCACATACAAACAATGGTACTTTTGGCGCATATTCATGTACTGCTGCCTGCAGCAGCAACGGCTCATGTACCGTAGGAATGTCGGCGCGCCCGCACTGCTCTGCTGCTTCGATCACTATTTTTTGAGCCCGTTCAACATTGAACCCAGTCTTTTCGGAACGCTCCGCCAAAATTGGCACAAAATGGCTCACGCCAAGTTCGGTACACTTTTGCAACACCCAGTCATTTTTATCTTTTTTGAGCAAACTCCAGAACAGGTACACTTCGCGATCAGGGACTTTTGCCTCTAAATTAGTTATGAGCTCGAGCTTGGCTGATTTTTTAGCAAGTTCGGTAATGCCGTAGAGGCGTTCGTGCTGTTGGTCGTCAAATAAAATCACCTGCTGGCCAGGCCGATACCGGAGCACCCGTTGCCATTGGTTGAGTACCTGCGAGTCGGTTACTTCGATATAGTGCTCGAGCGCGGGGCTTGAGCCGATATAAAAACGATGAAGCCTCATGCGCCGCCCTGCTCATGCTCCTGAATAATTTTAAGCAATTGTTGCGGCGTATGAGCCATATACGTTGGATGATATTTTTTAAGAATTGCTTCGCCGTTATATCCCCAGGTTACCGAAATTATAGGAATCCCTCCACGTTTGGCAGCTTCGATATCACGCACTTCGTCACCAACATATACTGCATCACGCGGGCTGGCCTTTTGGTCACGCAATACTGTTTTAAAAGCTCGAGCCTTATTGAACAGGCCAAGATTGCCATACACCCCCGATACATAGCTATCGATTTTTTCACGCTTCAACACCTTGTTAATAGTTGCTTCGGTATTCGAACTCACTACCGAAATTTGGTAACCTTGCTTATGAAGACCCTTCAGCACCTCTGGAATACCAGGAAATACTGTAAGCTCGTCAAGACGCTGCCCCAGTAGCCGCTTACCTTTTATGATAAGCCGGAGCAGCCGCCAATACGGTATGCCACTGTACTTAATAATGTCGCGGGCTGACATATTGCGCAGCATAGCAACCTCTTTTTCACTGAGGTCTACGTCGGGTACAAGTTCTTGTGCAATACGAATAACCACGGGCAAACTGTCTGCCAACGTACCATCGAAATCAAAAATGATATGCCTCATTGCCTATATTCTACAGGAAAAGTGCTTAGGCTGCAGGTGGTGTTGGGGGTTGCTCTGTAGGAGGCGTCAGTGATTGCTGAGGAGTCTGTGGCTGGCGATAAACGGGCGGCTGGGGCGGCGCTGGCGTAGGCTCGACTGGTGGTGTAGGCTCGGCAGGAGCCACCGAAGGTGCTGGGGCGGCTTGCTGTGGCGCAGGTCCTTCGGCACCCTGGGAGATTGCTGGAATAGTCACACTATCAGTAAGGTTACCAAACCCGGCGGGGGCAGCAACAGCCTGGCCAGAAGCAACCTTATAGAGCTGATGTTTGCCGTGATGACGGATAATCAAGAAAGCTGCAACTCCTGCTCCAATGAAGGCCACGACAATACCCGCAATAAGTACGATAGCCACCGGAAAGTCTTTCACGTCTTCACCATTTGCAATTTTCTGCTGAGAATTAGCGATAAAATCGGCTGCTGTCGGATGTTGCGGGTAGAGATCCTGCACCATACTAAAACTCTTTAGGGCCTTTGAGTACCGTGCATTGTAGAACAAGGCAATCGCCTTTTGCCACTCGCTTTGGGTGGGGCTTGCGGCATCAAGCCGAATGCCCGACTCTGCGGCAAGGTCCTTAATGTCTTGAATGTCGCGAATATAATTAAACGTTCCATTACCAGAGCCGCCGCCGTCTGCGGTATAGGTAGCGATTCCTACGACATTACCTGCTTCCGAAAATACTGGCCCGCCGCTGTTACCATGACCAATTGTGGCGTCCGTTTCGATGAGCTTTTTATCACTTCCGGCCGCATTCTTAACCGCCGAAACTTTACCCGTGGTAAGTGTCACTTTACTTTGGCTCGAGTCAATCAAACCGTTATTGCCAGCTATACCGGGGAACCCAAGCACCGCCAAGTTTGTCCCCTGCCCTGCTTCGCTAATATTCCCGAGTTTTGCAACGGGATAATCGTTGCCGTCGATCTTGATGATTGCCACGTCTGAGTTATGGAACTGCGTAATGCCATCGAGCATACGATAATCTTGCGCCACAATCTTAGCACGCTTTATATTGTCGCTTGCTGGGTACTCTTTACGCGCGTTAGTGAGGTTGATGAGCTCTTTGGTGTCGGGCTGCTTGTCATTCAGGTCAACAAGCAGGTTGTGAACGCCGTTAACCGTAGTGAACCGAGAATCAGGGATTTGATAGAACTTATCAACCGCCATGTCGAGCGCTTCATCTTGCGTCTTCGCGGTTGCCAAGTCACTATCGCTCAGGCCAGACAGAGCCACCAGGACTTTAAAGTACTGCGAGTTACCTTTTAGCATATAGCTCAGTGCATCATAAATTACAATATCTTTGGGATTTGCGTTTACGACATGCCCGTTGGTTGCAATATAACCGTTACTACTAATAAAGAAGCCTGACCCGCTCGCACCGCTACAAGCACCATTGAGGTATGGTTTTTTGTCGATCTGGATATCCATACAGAACACGTTGAATACTTTAACTACTGCAGGTGCATACAATGCACTCGTTTGCTCGGCAGATTGCCCCTGCGTAGCAGCTTGTGCAAGTTGGGTGCCAAGGAGCGAATCGAGTATAGAGCGCGAGGCTTCTACTTTAGCTGCGACCTCAGCAGAAGAAACAGACGGAACTCGAGCACTCTGCCCAAAAGTAAACGAGGTAATCGTGTCGTTAAAGACGTCCGTTGGCTGGCCATCGACACCGTAACTTGCTTTAATAATCAATGCCTTGCCGTTTACAGCAGTTATGTAAGTAGTGAATTCATTAGTAAAGCGCGAAACTATGGCGTCTTTGGGTTGCTGTTTCCACGTTGTCTTTAAGAATTGCTTACCGCCAATGGTCACCATTTGTGAGTCTATTTTGGTAAGCGTTGAATCTGCATTCTGTTTATCGACCACGAGCTGTTTTTCTGTAGCTTCAAGTTGGCTTGGATCCGAAACATTTACCGCAAGTACGTAGTCAATGGTAAGTCCGCTTTGGGCATCGGTGGCATTCACCGAAGTAGAAGAGAGCCGAAGTGTTTGGTATGGGCGAGAAATCTGCAGGTCTTCGCTGGTGTAGAGCTCGCCTGTCGAACCGTCAACGGCGCTGACATAGAAGAGCTTAGGATCATAGGTAAAGCTAAACCCGTAGCTTGAATTAACGACTGCTTCGTTTTCTTCGTCGGTACGTAAGCTGTCGGCAATAAAGTTACGGGCACTCCGTATACCGCTGTCAACTTTGTATCGGAACTGTACGAGCAAACCGAACAACACCAGCAGTGCTACGACCGAGATAATAAGCAAACCGTAATGGCGTTTGCGATACGGTTTTGCGTGCCGCGGGTGGATAGGGATCTTCTTATGCCCGCCCTTTTTGGGGTGCGCTTTTTTTACCGGTTTTGTCATTATTTTCCCGCTCACGTAGTAATACCCCAAATATACCGGTAATGCTTATCTTTTACAACTAGAATTTATTGGTTACGGGCGAAGGCTGCCAAAGAAGATCTGCCACGCCAGTGCCGACTTGGCCACTAAGCTCAGGATCATATACATGCGTTCGCCGTACAAGTAGTCTGCCCACTTGCCGACTTTCTTGTACTGCAAAAACATGTTGAGCGCGAAGCTGCTGAAGAATACGAACATGCTGGCGTAGATCCAATATACGAAGGTTGGGATCTGGCCGCTGCCGTATACGCTTGCACCAAATACGTAAATAGCGAAGATGATCCATGGCACAATGCCGGCCACGCAGCCAATAACGTAGCTGAGCCAGGTTGTTTTGCCGTTCTTCTGGTTCCATACCTCCATGACTAAGCCCATCATGTTCATGACGAAGTCGAGTGCGAAGATCGCGAGCAAGGTTGAAAGGTCGTACACACCGCTGAGCAACGCAATTGAAACCATCATAACACTGGCGCTCACGCTGTATTCGTACCAGCGAGCCTTGTTAATACCCTTCTTCAGGTTATCCTCGTATGTCTTGCGGTACACGGTGCCAATAATGAGGTGTGCTGCGGCCGAGACAAAGAAGAACAACGCCACAAGATACGCCAAGTTTACATCGAACAAGTGACGACTCGCCGTTACCAAAACCGGGTTGCCACTCTGTGAGGCTAATGTGTCAAGCGACAAGAAGCTGGTGTTAACGGGCAAACTATTATTAGTGCTTAAGATCAGTACTGCAATACCTTGCACGAAGTGCAAAGCTGCCAGCACCAGGTTCCATTTGTTCAAACTCTCGAAAGTGATTTTAGATTTTTTAGCCATGCACCCACTGTACCATAAGTCGCCGGACATGTCGGCAAACAAAAAACCAGCCGCTTCGTTTGGCGGCTGGTTAGTTTTGGTTTTAGAGACCGGAACTGCTAATAGTTTGTAGTTTTTACTCGAGAGTCGACTTCACATCAAGTGAAAGTGCGATCAGCAATGGCCCGGTGACCAAGGCGTATAAGCCAAGGATCCAGACGAAAGCGATACCACCAGCTTCTGGTTGGAAGAGCAAGATGATACCAACCAAGAAAGCTACGATACCAGCGATTACGGTTAGCGTGCGTGATGTTGCTGAACCCAAGTCGTTCGCAAGCGCTGCAACTACTTCGATAATACCGCGCGCTACAAAGAGCAAGCCGATTACCAAAATAAACACGCTGAACGTAACGTTCGGGTGACGTACCAAGTACAAACCAACACCGACTTCTGCTAAGCCCAATACCAAAGTAAGAGCCCATGAGCGGTGCTTGCCAATTGAAACAGCACCTTGTACAACATTAATAACACCAGCAACCAGTACAAATGCGCTGAGCAGATATACCAATGTTACGAGTGTTAGGCCTGGCCAAAACACTGCGGCGATACCGAACAAAATCGCGGCGATACCACGAAGTGTCAGTGCCCACCAAGCGACGGCGAGGTTATCATTATTTTTTGCCATGTAGTTCCCTCCTTAATTTGGTCTCTATAGGCTCATAATGCCCCAAAAGTCTGGCGAATGCAAGCACAAGCACCCTATTCGAGTTCGTGGATGCGTTTGTGGTCGAGGCCAAAGTAGTGCGCCATTTCGTGCCACAGCGTGTGCCGGACGTTTTTCTGCAGCTCTTCGGGCGTGCTGCTGGCCATGGTGAGCGGTACTTTAAAAATAGTAATTTTGTCGGGAAAGAGCGGTTCTCGCCCGCCGCGGGCTGGTAACGGAACGCCTTGGTACAATCCAAACAAGGTTTGGTTGTCGCGGAGTTTGAGTTCTTCGCGTTGTTCTTGGCTTGGTTCGTCGGCGTAAATAATGGCAACGTTCGTCATGCGTGAGGTGTACTTTTGGGGCAAGCTGTCGAGCGCTTTGCTCATTATGACGTCGAATTCTTCGTCGGTGGGCATGGTCATTTTTTGAGCTCCAGGTTCTGTATGTTGCTGCTCAGTTGTGTGGCTTGCATACCCATCACCTCTTCGTACACGCTTACTTCGGATGCGACATTGTGCAATATGTAGATTGGCTTCTTTAGATAGTATGCAATCGCCATTTCCATGAGTACGTTCGGGCCAATGTAACCTTCTACGCCGTGCTTTTTGTCGTTCACTACCAAGATCGCATCGCCCGCGGCGATTTCGGCGAAGTGTCCATCCATGAGTTGTTGCTTTTTGGTAAAGTCGGCCGGATTTTTGTACCAGGTTTTGTTAGCAGATACGTCAAAGTTATTGCTGGCCTGCATTTTGCGCGCCGTAGCTGGAATAACGACGGTAAAGCCCTGAGCCTCAAGCTGATCTGCAAGCTCGCAGACATGTTTGTAGAATGCTGCGCTGGAGCATATCACGACAATTGGGGCTGTTTTTGTCATAATCTAATCGAATTTAATTTCGGGATAAATGGTTTTTGTGACTTGGTCAACTTCGCGGCGGAGCTGCGGGAATGGCACGCCTTCGCGGGCGGTTACGCCTTCGAGCACCCAGAATAAGCGTTCGGTATAGCCCAGGCCACAGGCTGGCGGCATGCCGTATTCGAGCATTTCTACAAAGTCGATATCGAGCATCTGGGCTTCGTCGTCACCTGCGTCACGCAAAGCCTGTTGTTCGGTAAAACGCCCAAGCTGATCGACTGGGTCATTAAGCTCTGAATAAGCTTTACACGCTTCGGTACCGCCAAGAAGCAAGTTAAATTGTTCTGTAAGACGCGGATCTTTGCGGCTTGCCTTAGCAAGTGGCTGCAAGAATACAGGAATGTCAATCAAGAATGCAGGGCCAGGGAGCGTCACGCGAATCTTCTTCCAGAGTTTATCGATAACACGGCCGATATTGTCGTGTTTTTCAACTTCGAGCCCAGCTTTTTTGAGTTCAGTCTGTGCCTGTTCGAGTGTGCAGTCGAATATATCAATGCCGTAATTGTCTTTAACAGTCTGCACAAAACTAACACGTGGGAACGCTTCGCCATCCTTACCAAGATCAACCTCTTGGCCGTTCATGAGCTTGAATTTACGAGTACCCCAGGTTTTGTCGGCGATAGCACGAACCATACGTTCGGTTAATTCCATGCCGTCTTCCCAATCGGCGTAGGCCCAATACCATTCCATAGCAATATGCTCTGGTAGATGTTCGTCACTGTAGTTTTCGTTACGGAAGCGTGGGCCAATATCGAAAACTTTTTCGTAGCCTGCACCGAGTAGCCGTTTGAGTGGGAGTTCTTGGCTGATACGCAGGTAGAAATCTTGATCGAGGGCATCCATATGTGTCACAAACGGGTTAGCATCAGCACCACCAGCGGTATTTTCGAGCACCGGAACATTAACCTCAACAAAACCCTCCTTAAGCAAGAAGTCCCGAGTTGCCTGCCAAAATGTGCTACGTCGCAAATATCGCTCATATACATCTTTGTTAACATTCATGTCGACATAGCGGCGACGCATACGTTCTTCTTTGTTGGTGAACCCGTCTTGCTCAGTTGGCAGCGGTCGTAGGCTCTTAGTTAGCAAGCGTACCCTCTGCACCTCTACCGAGATTTCGCCAGTTTGCGTTTTGATAACCGGGCCGGTTGCCTCAACAAAGTCGCCAGCATCTAACAAATTGAGTTCGCCTAAACCGATTTCGCTGTTGGTATGGTCGACTTGAACACTATCGTTATGACGCCAGAACAATTGCACGGCTCCGGTTTGGTCTTCGACGACCACAAAAGCGAGCTTGCCAAACTTGCGGATCGACTTAACACGCCCCGTAATAGTGACTACCTTGTTTTCGAGTTTGTCGAAGTCATCGGTTACAGCATTTACGGTGTGGGTACGATGCGAATCAGCCGGATACGGGTTAACGCCCAGTTCTTTAAGCTCATCAAGCTTTCGCAAGCGCTCGTCGCGCAGTTCTTTCAGTGTTGCCATTAGGTATTAGTATACTGGAGATTTACGAAATTTCGACGACTTTGTAGGTTGCAGTTTCGACCGGAGTCTTGATTTCGACTGCGTCACCGACTTTTTTGCCCATCAGCGCTTGGCCGATTGGTGATTCGTCAGAGATCTTACCGTTGAGTGGGTCGGCCTCAACAGTACCAACAACCTGGAATTCCTTGGCCTTACCTGCTTCGCCCTTCAGCTTTACGCTTGAGCCAAGCTGTACCTTGCTGTCGCCGCGCGGCTTGGTGATGATTTCGGCATTTTGCAGGATGTGCTCGATTTCGGCAATGCGGCTTTCGACCTTCTCTTGCTCTTGCAATGCAGAGGTGTATTCGGCGTTTTCGGATAAGTCACCAAATTCACGAGCCGACTTAATGCGTTCTGCAACGGGGCCGCGCTGGGCGATAAGCTCCTGTAATTCTGCTTCTAATTCGGCTTTGCCTTCTTTGGTTAAGTGAAATGCTTTGTTCATAATTTTTACCCTTCTGATTACTCTGTTACTTACTCTTACCGATCTTGAGGATCTCTTCTGTAGTTACCAACGTACTGTCGGAATCGGTGCGAGCCTTGAGTTCAACTTTACCCTCGGCGACTGTCTTTTCGCTGATCACTACTCGATACGGGATACCAATTAACTCGGCGTCGGCGAATTTCTCGCCGGGCCGGACATCACGATCGTCGTACAGAACCTCAATATTTGTTTCTTGCAGTTGATGATACAGGTCGTCGGCCGCTTTGACAACCTCCGGTTTGTCACCAAGCCGTGCAAGGTATACCTGAAACGGTGCAATGTTGGCTGGCCATACCAGGCCTTTTTCATCGGCAAGCTTTTCGACAATCACGCCCATTACTCTGGTGACACCAATACCATACGAGCCAAGATGCACAAATTCGCGCTCGCCTGCCTCGTTGGTAAAGGTGAAGTTCATCTGTTCGCTTTTATGTGTTCCGAAGTTAAAAATGTTGCCAACTTCGGCGCTTTTTACTTTTTTGAGATCCTCTTTTTTAACATTAAGCTTGTTGAGCGTTTCGTCGTTGAGCACCTCTTCGTTCACCGCAATGTTATGTTCTTCGTCTAAGTAGATTACATCTTCACCGGCTTCACACACCGTTTGGAATTCGTGGCTAAACTGTGTGAATGCTCCACCGCTAGCAAAAGTCACATACGTATCTTCGCCAATGCCTAAACGATCAAAAATACGGTTATATGCTTCGATTGTTGCTTGATAAAACTTCTCGTGCTGCTCTTCGCTGACACTACACGAGTACATGTCTTTCATGAGGAATTCGCGGCCGCGCATGATGCCACTTTTTGCACGAAGCTCGTTACGAAGCTTAGTCTGGAATTGATACACGTTAATCGGCAGATCCTTGTAGCTACTCAGCTGTTGCTTGACCATATTAACAATTGGTTCTTCGTGCGACCAACCAAACCCTACGTCAGTGCCATCTTTAAGTTGCGACTTAAACCAAACATCAACAACTTCGTCATCCCATCGTGAGGTGACTTCCCATGTTTCTTTGGATTGCAAGCTGGTCATCAAGAGCTCCTGACCACCAACCCCGTTCATTTCTTCTCTGATAATTGCCTTGATATTTTCGAGGACGCGGAGACCAAGCGGCAAATAGGCATAGACGCCTGCCATTTCTTTATGGATAAATCCGGCTTTGATGAGCAATTGGGCATTTTTCGACACTTCGTCGGCTGGCGCCTGCTTGCGGGTCTTGGTGAACAGTTCTGTTACACGCACGTTGGTCTTCCTTTCTACTAAAAATCCCCTCGGGTTTCGAGGGGTGATGTTTAGGTTTTATCTATAAAAAACTAAACATCCACCTCCATAATTGGCGGTGTCGCTACGATGAGTTCTACGCATGATTTGCAGCTCATACCACCATCCTACCTTATTACTTTGCAAAAAGAAATAGGGTACAGAAAGCTAGGCCGTTTTTGATCATATGCAGCCCAATAGACGCCCACAGCGCGCCCGTCTTTTCGCGCACGTAAATGAGGATTACCGACAAAATAAAGGTGTCGATGGCTGCCGACCATAACAGTGGTGCGCCGCTCCCAAATTGCAAATGTGCAATGGCAAAAATTGCACTGGTGATAATAATCGCCCAGTAGCGTTTGAGTTTTGATTTGAGGCCCAAATACAAGAACCCGCGGGTGACGATTTCTTCGGTCACGGGCGGAAGCACAACTAAGCTCACAAATACTAGGAGCAGCGGCCAGAAGCCGTGTGCTGCCTGGAACCCGATCTGCTGCTCCTGGTCGAGGTCAATCCCCGGGAACCACAGCTTCACCGCAATGGTGGTGGCAATCAGCGCCGGAAAATAAATACCAAAGCCAGTCAGCGCCCAGGCTAGATCCTTCCAGGCAGGCTTTACCAGCCCCAACGTGCGGAACCCGGCTTTTCGTGTATGTAAGAATAGTGCCAAGCCGCTCAGCGTAATAAACTCCACCGAGGCTATGTACAAAAACTGCGGGCCGGTTTGTTCGAACCACCTGTTGAGTTGGTCGCCTGAAATGCCCTGCAGCTGGCCCACAACCAGTAATATGGAACTCCCGATAATCTGCGAACCAAAGTACAGCAGCACCGAAACTACAATCGCCGCAATCGGCCCCCACGTAATGGTCGGCGGTTTACGAGCGCTGCTTGCCTCTGGCTTTACCGCTTCTTTGGGGGGCTCACTTTCACTCATATCTAGAAGAACCGTTTAATATCCACAAACGTAATAACTACAAACAGCAGCATGAGGATTGCAAAGCCAATACCGTTGATGGTTTCTTCTTTCTTGGGCGTTAGCGGTTGGCGAATAAGGCGGAAGAATACCATGATGAATAGTCGCCCTCCATCGAGCGCAGGTATCGGCAAAATGTTCATGATGGCAAGTGTGAGTGAAATGACCGCAATAATGAGCAAAATAAACTGGATACCGAGTAAACTGCCATCTTTGATGAGCACAAACACTCCTACCGGGCCAGCAACCTGACTGCTCGCCTCTGCTGCGTTACCCGTAAACAGATGTGCTAGTGCCGAGCCTAAGCCCTGCAACGTGGCAATGGTGAGCTGCTTCATGAGGCCAAGCGCTACAATTGGCGCCGACCAGGTTGCCCGCGTCAACGTGTATTCGGTGGGGCTGAGGCCCAGATAGCCCTTGGGAGTGTCTGTTTCTTTGCTGGCTTCGACTTCGGCAGTTGAGCGCAACGCCGCAGTTTTGGTGACTGTTTCACTCCCTTGCTTGAGGGTGATTTCAACCGTTTGGCCTTCGAACTCTTTGGTAACCTCAGGTAGTTGTTCTTTACTGGTGATCGTTACCGGCTCTTCACCTGGTGCACCAATAGTAAGTACTTCGTCGCGGGCCACAATACCTGCCTGCGCTGCTGGTGAATCGGGCTCCACATAGCCAACCAGCACTTGCTGCTTTATGACTTTGCTATCGTTCGACACCGTAAATTGGTTGTCGATAATCTTTGGCATACCAATCAGCGCAACTAATGTAAGGATTCCGAAAGCGGCAATAAGGTTCATAACTACGCCCGCAACCATAACCTTCACTTTTGCGCCAAAACTTGCGGCTCCAAAACTGCCAGGCTCGGTGTCGCTGTCGTGTTCGCCTTTGAGCTTGACGAACCCGCCAAGCGGCAACCAGTTCACGCTAAAGATCGTTCCGTGTTTTTTGGTAACAACTTTAGCGCGCGGCGGGAATCCAATACCGAATTCTTCTACCTCGATGCCATTTCGACGTGCGGCAATGAAGTGACCAATTTCGTGCACAATCACCAAACCGACAAACAAAAGCAGCCCCAAGATAATCAAGAATAGCGACATTTAAGCTCCGAATCTCCGTTGGCGATGCGCGTAGTCACTGCAGGCAGCATTAAGATCTTTTACCGAAAAATCGGGCCACATTACATCGGTAAAATACAGTTCTGAGTAACTTGCGCGCCACAACATAAATCCACTAATACGACGCTCGCCAGAGGTACGAATAATTAAGTCGACGGGCGGAATTTCGGGAGCATACAAATGCTGTGCTAACTTTTCTGGCGTAATGGTTTGTTCGTTCTGGTCAACCAATGCCTGGGCGGCCGCAGCGATTTCTTGATGGCCGCCGTAGTTGAAGCACAATGCCAACGTACCGCGTGTGTTGTTTTTGGTTGTTTCGATTGCCTCGTCGATGGCCTTTAGCACTTTTTTGTCGAGCCGATTGCGCGAACCAAGCATCACCAAGCGAATCCCAGCATCGTGAAACGTGTTCAAATGTTTGGTCATAGCCTTAATGGTCAAGCCCATGAGGTACGAAACCTCTTCTTGAGTTCGCTGCCAGTTCTCTTCCGAAAACGCGTAGGCCGAAACATAGTCGATACCCTTATCGAAAGCTGCCAGCGAAACTTCTTTCAAAGTTTCGAGGCCTTGGCGATGACCTTCAAAGGTCGGTTTGCCGTTGGCCTTGGCCCACCGGCGGTTTCCATCTAAGATGAACCCGATGTGCGTGGGCAGTATTTCAGTAGTCTCTGACATGTTCGTTCTATTATAGCCTAAGTATTGGCTTAAACCGTCATAATTTCGGCTTCTTTGGCTTTGGCGGCAGCTTCGGCCTGGAGCTTGGTAGCGTTCATGGCCTCTTCTACCTGAGCGCTCAGGCGCTTGGCGTCATCTTCGCCGATGTCTTTGTCTTTTTTGGCCTGGTTGATGAGGTCGAGCGCGTCGTGGCGGATACTCCGCGAGCTGATCATGTAGTCTTCGAGCTTGGCACCAACCTGTTTCGTAATGTCGCGGCGGCGCTCTTCGGTGAGTGCCGGAATGGGAATGCGCACCACATGGCCATCGTCGCTCGGGTTGAGCCCCAAGCTTTGGTTGTCGCGAATGGCAGCCGAAATAGCCGCGATGTTGTTTGGGTCGAACGGCGTAACCTGAATGAGCTGGGCCTCGGGTGCGCTGATGTTTGCGGTTTGGTTGAGCGGCATTTCGGTACCATACACTTCGACTGTTACGCCGTCGAGCATGCCGGCATGGGCTCGTCCAGTGCGCAGCTTTTTCAGCTCTTCCTGAAAGTGCGCCAATGCAGCTTGCAGTTTAGTTTTGCTTGTTTCGATGATTTGATTTGGTTCCATAGATTCCTTTATTAACCTGCTGCTAGTATACCGTTATTGCCTAGAAATCGCGATAGGTTCGCTCATCTCTTTTACCAACATGCAATACCTCTGCACTCTTGGAGCCAGTGGGCATAAAAATTATTCTATACCTCCCAGCTCGTACGCGGTACACACCTTTGTGACCCTTTATAGGTTTTATGTCCATACCAGCAGTATCGTTTAATCTGATTCTATCAAGATACCCCCGAACGTATAGCAACTTGTCTTTTGAAAGACTCGCTAGGAATTTATTTATTTTATCTGCCATAACAGAAATTACTTCACATGTTCATCGATAGCTGCAATAAGGTCTTCTATAGGCACGCCGCTGCCATTTTTATCGCGAAAATCTACAACCGTTTGCCAGTTTTCGCCGATTGGATCTCCCCATTCGTCTAACTGACGGTTTGCTGGGCGACGAATCTTATCCAGTAGTGCCTGGCGGATTATGTCGCTGCGACTTGTGTAATCGCGTTTGGCCAAAGCATCAACCTGCTTGAGCAACTCACGCGGTACGGTGATATTAATGGTGCGAGTTCGTGCATTACTCATACATAAAATGTATCATATACATACACTTTATGTCAAGAGCTCTTAAGAGATTTCGCCGAGAGCAATACGGCTAAAGCGGCGCACCACGATGTTTTCGCCAAGCTTGGCGATGTGTTCTTTCACGAATGCACCAACCGTTTGGTCGGGGTTCTTCACATAGGGCTGGTCGAGCAGGCAGCGTTCTGCAAAGTGCTTCTTCACCATGCCTTCAACGATTTTGTCGATCATGTCGGCTGGCTTGCCTTCGGCTTTGGCCTTCTCGGCAAACTCGGCTTTTACTTTGTCGACTTCTTCGGTAGGAATGTCGTCGATGCTCACGTACTGCGGTGCAGATGCAGCAATGTGCATGGCTACGTCTTTCACTAAGTTCACAAATACTTCGTTGCGAGCAACAAAGTCGGTTTCGCAGTTTACTTCTACCAGTACACCGATGCGACCATCGTGGTCGTACGTGCCAACCAGCCCGGCGCGCGCTTCGCGTTCACCGCGCTTTTCGGCTTTGGTAAGGCCTTTTTTGCGCATAGCTTCTAAAGCTTTGTCGAAGTCACCGTTGTTTTCGTCGAGCGCAACTTTCGCGTCGGTCAAACCAACACCCGTTAGGTTCTTGAGTCGTTTTACATCTTCGATATTAACTGCCATTATTTTGCCTCCACCTCGTCTTTATCTGGTTTCACGGTTTTAACTTTTGCTTTACCGGTGTTGATTGCACTAACGACATAATCAACAATCAGCTGAATAGTCTTGATAGCATCATCGTTTGCAGGAATTGGGTAGGTAACCTTGGTTGGGTCGGTATTAGTGTCGACAATCGCCACAATTGGAATACCCAGCTTAGTTGCTTCGCGCACCGCATTATCTTCTTTGATGATGTCAACAACAAACAATGCACCAGGCTTGGCGTTCATATCTTTGATACCACCGTAGTTGTGGTTCATTTCTTCGATCTCTTCTTGGAAGCGCTGCACCTCGAGCTTATTGTATTTCGCTGCCAAGGCGCCTGATTCCATTTTTTCTTCGAGGTCTTTGAGGTGCTTGATACGACCGCCAATGGTGTTGCGATTCGTGAGCATACCACCGAGCCAACGCTCAGTGACATATGGCATATTGGTTGCTTCGGCTGCGGTTTTGAGGATGCCCTGCGCCTGGCGCTTGGTACCCACAAATACGACTTGCTTGCCGTCTTGTGCGATTTGTTCGATAAAGCTCAGTGCCTTTTCGAGCTGTTCAGCAGTGATGGTGAGGTCAATAATGTGACTGCCGCCGCGCTTGCTGTGAATGTATGGCGCCATCTTTGGGTGCCAACGGCTGCTCTTGTGCCCAAAATGCGCACCAGCCTCTAATAGTTGTTTGACGTCTACATTATTTGTAGCCATGGGTGTTTTCTCCTTGCATCCTTGATCTTCATTTGGGTACCTTTGCTGCCCTACACGGGTTGAACAAAGGAGGATTGCATCCCAAACTGATTACTTTGTTAGTGGGTTCATTGTAACAGAGAGGGCTATTTTCTGCAACCCCTGTCTTGACGATTTACCAACAGAGGTGTATACTAGCCTCTAGTTTTGTGCATTATGGCACGACCGACTGCAGCCTCGCTCACTGCTAACCGGTAAACTAATCGAGCAAGGATTATCATGAAAAAAGATCTACACCCCAAAAACTATCGCCCTGTTGTGTTCGAAGACCTCAACGACGGCACCAAGTACCTCACCCGTTCGACGGTTGACGCCGAAGAAACCATCACCTACGAAGGTACCGAATACCCACTGGTAAAAGTTCATATTAGCAGCAGCTCTCACCCATTCTTTACTGGTGAAGAACGCGTACTCGACATCGAAGGTCGCGTCGACAAGTTTAAGGCTCGCGCACAGGCTGCCGAAAAGGCTCGCCAAGCTCGCATGAAGAGCGCTGGCAAAGTTCGTGCCAAAAAAGAAGACGAAGCCGAAGCTCCTGCTGAAGCAGCCGAAGTAAAATAGTTACTCTATCCGCATAAAACTGTCGACGTAATCGCTGGCGGTTTTTCTTGTATAGGTGATTCAGATAGTATATACTTGTATATACTATGAAGATAACGCAAAAAACTCAAAATTGGGGAAATAGCACTGGTATCCGCCTGCCAAAAAAGGTGCTGTCTGCCGCACAATGGCACGCTCACCAAGAAGTAACCGTAGGTGTTCGCGGCAATACTATTATTTTGACTCCAAGCACCCCTAAGAAGGCTTTGCCCACACCATCCCTCAAGCAACTTATTGCAGACATACATCCCGACAACCGTCATGGTGAAACTGACTGGGGTGAGCCAGTAGGCAAAGAGTTGTGGTAAAGGTCATGCCCGCATATATACCCGACCGTGGCGATATTGTCTGGCTAGACTTTAACCCGGCGCTTGGGCACGAGCAAAAAGGTCAACGCCCCGCCTTGGTATTGTCGCCAAAAGATTACAACAGCCGCTCCTCACTCCTGCTTGCGTGTCCAATAACTACAAAGATCAAGGGCTACCCTTTTGAAGTGCGTGTGCAGGCTGCTACCATTGACGGTGTCATTCTGGCCGACCAAGTTAAAACACTCGACTGGCAAGTTCGCAAGATACGCCGCGCAACTAAAGCACCCGCGGTAGCACTTAATGAAACGACTCAAAAACTAAGGTTACTATTACAATGAGCAGTACGAGCAACAAAGAAGCCGCACTACGAGAGGAACTCACCGCCCTGCAAGCCCGTTTGCAGGATCCGGCTATTTTCAGCACGTCCGAATATCCGAAGCTAGCCAAGCGACAGAGCGAACTTGAAGCGGTTGTTGAGCTGTTTGAGGCTCGTGCCGGCGCACTCAAAGCACAAAGCGACGCCACCGAACTCGCAGCTGGCGCTGACGCTGAACTGGCCGAAATGGCCCGTGCCGAACTTTCTGAGCTTGAGGTTACCTTGGCCGCCGTAAATGCCAAGCTCGAAGAGGCGCTCACACCCAAAGACCCCAACGACGAGCGCGACTGTATTATCGAAATCCGCGCCGCCGCCGGTGGTGACGAAGCCAGTTTATTTGCTGGTGAGCTGTACCGCATGTATGCCCGCCTGGCAGAACGCCGCGGGTTTAAACTCGAACTATTAAGCGAAAGTGCCAACGAAGTCGGCGGGTTTAAAGAAGTAATTTTTGCCATCCGCGGCCTCGATGCCTTCCGTACTTTCAAATTTGAAGCCGGCGTACACCGGGTGCAACGCGTACCCACTACCGAAAGCCAAGGTCGCGTGCACACCTCCACCGTCACCGTTGCCGTGCTGCCCGAAGCCGAAGAATCCGACATCGAAATTAACCCTTCCGATTTGCGGATCGACGTCTACCGCAGCGGCGGCCACGGTGGCCAGTCGGTGAACACCACCGACTCAGCCGTACGCATTACGCATATTCCAACCGGCCTGGTAGTTTCGAACCAAGACGAGAAATCCCAGATAAAAAACAAAGCGAAAGCCATGAGCGTGCTGCGTTCTCGTTTGCTGGCCGCCAAGCTTGAAGAAGAGCAAAAAGAACTCTCCGACGCCCGCAAAAAACTGATTGGCTCAGGCGACCGCTCCGAGAAGATCCGTACCTATAACTTCCCGCAAGACCGCATTACCGACCACCGTATTAGCTACAGCCGCAGCAACATTCCGGGCGCATTGGCTGGCGACATCGACGATCTCGTCGAACAGCTGCAAAGGGCCGAACACGACCTGATGCAGGCGGAGTGACCTGCGGTGACCGTTGAACAATGGCTGGCCGAGGCAACTGCGCAGCTTACGAGCGGCGGCGTGGGCACCGCGCGCCTGGATGCATTGGTACTTTTAGAAGATGCTTTGCACACCGATCGTGCTCAGTTGTTGGCTCATCCCGAAACCACACTCACCAACGAACAACAAAAACTGCTGGCCGAGCAACTGGCTCGCCGTGCCGAGCACGAACCACTGGCTTACATCAGGGGTAAAACTGAGTTTTACGGCCGTGACTTCTTTGTAACACCAGCTGTGCTGGAACCTCGCCCCGAGAGCGAAACCATGATCGATCTGCTCAAAAAACTGCCGGCCAAAGCGCGCAAAACCGTAGTTGATGTCGGCACCGGCTCGGGCGCGCTGGCCATCACCGCGGCCACCGAGCTCGGCACGGTGCAAGTTATTGCTACCGACATCGACCCGGCCTGCCTGGCAGTTGCCCGCCAAAACTGCAAATTGCACGCCGCTACCGTTGACCTCAAAGAAACCAACCTCATTGCAGGCTTGCAGGTGCCAAAAAACAGCGTAATTTTAGCCAACCTGCCCTACGTACCGAACGATTATCAGGTTAACCAGGCAGCCACCATAGAACCGCGACTCGCAATCTTCGGTGGCCAAGACGGGCTCGACTTATACCGCACCCTGTTTGCACAACTCGAACAGCAAGAATACCGCGCCGGCCACGTGCTCACCGAATCACTGCCCTTCCAGCACGCCGCCTTGGCCGACATAGCACAACAGCACGGGTATTCCGTGCTGCGTGCCGAAGATTTTATTCAAGTCTTTCGCTTAACTAGTTCGTATTAGGAGCGTAGTTAACAGGCGCTGCTTCTTTCGCCCAATCAAGTATTACTTGAGCTTGACCTGTAATTGCCTCGAGGTTCTCGGGGGTCATGGCATATACATTACCCTTGCCGTCTTCGCCGGCGACATCGAGCGTAGTGTAGTGACCTACAATTCGTTCAGTGCCTTTAGTAGCCTGGTCAACTACTACGTACCAACCGTTATCGTTATCACCCGCACGATCCATCTGGAATGAATACAGTTCACCCTCTGGGGTATCTTTCATATTACCAGTCATTGTGTCCATAACAATGTAGAGCGAATTCACCTCATCAGCATCAAGCACACCATCGGCACCAGGCTCACCACTAAAACTTAGGCTGTACAAACCGTAATCGCTGCCAACCAGTGCGCCAGTGCCGATCTCAACGGTATAAGTGACACCGCCCCCTTTATTTTGCTGCCGATACACCTGTCTGTCTTCGCCAGCAGTACTTATATTAAGAATTTGAGCCGCAAAGCCTTGTGCTGCCTTCTCGGCTCTATCAGTTAAAGACTCGGGTTTTTCGGCCTCAATTGAGGGGCGCAACACTGTTCGTGGAGTGGTTTGCGCAACCGCGGCACCAATGGTAGCCACTGCTACGGTCGCGGCGATTGCACCGGCTGCTACTTTCTTTCGAGAGTACGGGAACAGTTTTTCTTTCGAGTTTTCTTTGGGGTTTGCTGGTGTTTTATCCATGCGTAGTATATTAGCATACTTTCGCTAAAATGTCAACTCGTACCTCTGGTGTTTAGTTCTGTGGTGCAGCGGTGAGCATAACATCAACGTGTTGCTCTTTGCCATCATGCAAGAGGGTGATTGTCACCTTTTGCCCTACTTTGAACCTGCCAAGAACACTGGTGAGGTTGTTGTCTTCGTCAATGGGTATATCGTTAATTTTGGTGATAATGTCGCCTTCGCGAATGCCCGCATGAGCAGCAGGGCTGTCAGGCACAATGCTCACCTGCCCGTCTGATGATGGCACCACGTATGCACCCTGTTTAGCCGGCAGATCATACTGTTCGGCGTAATCTTCGGTGATCGAAACATATCGGACTCCCAAGAAAGCTCGTTCAAACTTGCCGGTCGCGAGTACCCCTTCGATCAGGCCTTTGACATCGTCTATAGGGATAGCAAAGCCGATATTCTGGGCATCGCCAGCGACTGCCGTGTTAATGCCGATCACCTCACTATTCATATTTACCAGTGGCCCGCCAGAATTACCTTGGTTGATAGCCGCATCTGTTTGGAAGAGGTTTTGCAACGATTCGAGCGATCGGCTGCTACCCGCCTGCACATCGCGGCCGTAACCCGAAATTATGCCTGATGTAACCGTGTTCTGGAGCCGACCCAGAGCGTTGCCGATAGCTACCACCTTGTCGCCCACTTCCATCTGGCTGGAGTCGCCCAACTTAACTGCCTTGAGCTTTTTGCCTTTGGCGTCATTGATTTTGAGGAAGGCCACGTCGAGCGGGTCACTTTCGCCAGTTCGGCCAATAACGGTCACATCGTCAAGCAAGGTGCCGTCGTCGAGCACAATGCTTACTTTAGAGTCTTCGGCAGCCACCACGTGACGGTTGGTTACCACAATGCCATCGGTGCTGATGATAAAGCCGGTGCCAGCGCTGGTTTCTTCGCCAATCGAGCGACCAAAGTAATCGGTGCGGTTGTTCTGGCTGACTACGTTAATTGAAACGACGCTAGGCCCAACATCTTTAGCAATCTGACTAATGAGTTCACTTTCGGAAGAAACAACCTGTTGTTGCTGTGACTGACTCAAATTATTAAACCGGCTGGTGGCACCAAACCATCCACCCAAGAAGCCGGCACTAACACTGAAACCCAAGATGAGTATCACCAATAAAACTTGCGCTCGTGAAATAGGGATATGCGGTGGTTTCTTCATGCTAGATGGTCTTGTCGCCCCAGTCTGAGAATACAATCAGAATAACAATAACAGCTAGCATGATGAACACGATCTGGCGTTGGAAGAACTTCGATAAGCGGTCGGTTTCTGCCAGGTAGTACAGCGTTGCTAAACCAAAGCCGATGACATTAATCATCAGGGTTACTTGAGCAATGGGGCCGTAGAACAAGAGCCAGTGGCTTAGCACCCACACCAGTGCACCTGCAAAATACCCCCACAGGTATGCCAGGAGTCTGGTTTGTGGTTCGTCGAAGGCAGCCAAGAAATGACGAGCGGCCAGGTAACAAATGCCCCAGCTGGCGATAATAAGGAAGCCGGCGTTTATGTCACCAAAGCGTAAAAACAGCGCCGTGAGGCCCAAGAATTGCCCAATAATCGCCTGTGCACCCACCGCCCATACCTGCGAGTTTGGTTTTATGAAGAGTAGCCAGATAGCATACGCCAACGCCCACACCAGCTGGAACATCTGAGAGCCGCTCTGCATCATGAAGATCAACAGAGATACACCAACAATAATATCGATGGCGTTAGCGCGAATGTTAGCTGGCCAGTGACGTGGCTTCACGGCAAACATGCGCCACTTACTAATAAGGATTAATAGCAGTGCCACCTGAGCAAAGTGAATACGCACCGCAATATACACTAAAATTGGCAATGAAATCACCAGCGCCAGGTGAAAAACGTGGGCTACACCATTCTTGGGTTTGATCTTTTGTAACTTTGCCTGCATTACTGAGTTACTATTATAACAAAGTCGGCAGTTCCTGCATCTATTCCGTCGGGAAGTTTGGTGGTGGCAGTGACGCCAAAGCGTTTTTGTAAGTAATGCTTGGTGTATTTCTTCTGGCCATCACGCATGTCAACGATCACTGTTTTGGAGTTATTCTTCACTGGTGAGTCGCCTACGGTGCCAACGTTGTATCCGTACGACTTGAGCATGTTTGCTTTGTCGGTCGCCAAGCCTGCAACATCAGTACCGTTGAGCACGGCAATGTTGGCGTTTTCATCACGAATGTAAGCATCTTTGAGGGTGTTTCGGATGTAATTCTGCAACTCGGCGTAATTACCAATACCAGCCTTCGGTACCACCACCGACTGACCTGAAATCATGTCGGTCGTAAAGTAGTCGTGTGGTGGATCGGTTAAGCCAACAGAGGCAACTTTGTCACCCGGGATATCTTTGACGATTGAGTACAGGGCCATAAGCTCTTTTTGACTGAAGTTCGTCTGGATGTGCCCACCAAAGGCATCGAGCAACTGCGTGACCTTAACGGGGTTACTGTAGGTACCCGCCGACAGCACCTTGTCTTTGAGCGCAATAATTACTTCGCGCTGGCGTTGGCCGCGGCTAAAGTCACCACCAGCGCTGCCATGACGGGAACGTACGTACAACAACGCCTTCTTACCATCGAAATGCTGCTGCCCAACTGCAGCGATCAACGGGTTCCAGCCATTTTCCCAGGCGACCGATGGATCATACAACTGTTCTTGCACATTTACATCGATACCGCCAACCGTATCAATTGCCTGGCGGAAGCCTTCGAAATCGATCATACCGTGATAGTGAATAGGAATCCCAAATACCTGTTCTACCGTCTTTTCGACGGCCTCCTGGCCAACTTTTTCGGCATCTTCGTTATTTGATGCGGCACTTTTTGCGTTAGCATATACAGCATTTATTTTGCTGAAGCCGCCTGTCTTGGCCGATTTAACCCACAAATCGCGCGGGATGCTCACCAATGCTGCTTCTTTATGAATGGGGTCGATACTTGCAATCAGCATAGTGTCGGTAAGATCGGGGCCTTCATGGCCTGCCCCGCCACGACCAAGTAATAAGATGTTAATACGGCCGTCGCCCTCAACATTGAGCCGAGATGGATCAACATCGGCCTCGAGCGCAGCCGCCTCGCCACCACCCTGCAAAACTTTACGTGAGTTTAGGAATGCCTTGGCGCCGACGTACCCACCGCCAAGCATCATAACTACTACCAACGAAATTACCGTTCGTTTTGCAAGGGTACGCCACTTGCTTCGAGGTTTCTTTTCTTTCTTGTTTTTCTTACCCAAGTCGCGAGCCCCCGGGATTGTGGTCTTTTCTTCTGTGGGAGTAACTGCACCGCTGAGGTTTGCCGATATAGCTTTGCTTGAGCCCGGAACGGTAGAACGAGTTTTAGTGACGAACCCATCAGACTGCGCGAAATCACCGCCCAGCTTTCTTCTGGTTCCGGTGATGTTTTGCGGCCGACGAAAGTTTCCGAGGTTACCCACTGATGAGTTTTTTGTGGAGTTTAAAAATCCGTCGAGAGTACTGCCGCGCTTCTTGGGTTTAGGTCGTCTAAAATTATCCATGATACGCGAAACGTAGTATACCGGCTTATGTCCTGCACGTAAACATGTGCAGTATGCAAAAAATAGCGTATAGTGAAAAGCTGTAATGGAACCAACAACGCCAGCCCCCGAACCACCTGCTGTCACTCCGGCCCCCGAGCAACCTCAGATTGAGCAACTCACTCCAGAAGAACAGCAGCCAGAACAACCCTCAAAAGAGGGCTTTAAAAGTATAGCCTCGACCATTGCCCTGTTGGTTTTGGCGCCCCTGATTGCAATCTTTTTGACTATGTTCGTATTCCAGTCATACCAAGTTGACGGGCCGAGCATGCAAGATACGCTGCATAACGCCGATCGGCTTATTGTGTGGAAGGTTCCGCGCACGTGGTCTCGCATTACCCGCCATGACTACATTCCTAACAGGGGTGATATTGTTATCTTTAATCACACAGATGGAGCCGCCCTTGAAGGCGACGCCAATAAACAACTCATTAAGCGAGTGGTTGCTCTACCAGGCGAGCGCGTTGTAGTGCGTGATGGTGTGCTCACCGTATTTAACGATGAGCACCCCGAAGGCTTTTCTCCCGATAAAACCCTTCCCTACGGTTCCGTGATTACCGATACACCCGGCAATGTCGATCTTACCGTTCCCGAAGGAGAGGTGTTCGTGGCCGGCGATAACCGCCACAACTCGCTCGATTCACGATATTTTGGGCCTGTTCCTGCACACGACATCGTTGGCAAACTTGGGCTGCGCATCTACCCGTTTAGTGATGCAGAAGTATTTTAGCTTTTCGCCTTCAATTTACTGAGCAATTCGATAAGCTTTTCGAGGTCTTCGTCACTGGCGAAAGCAATTTCGAGCTTACCGCCCTTAGCGAGTCGACGAATGCTCACTTGCTTACCGATTTTTTTACTAAGCTTTTCGGTTTCGGGAGTTGTGGCTTGCGCTTTCTGGCGAGCAACCTTACCATCTTGATCACCCTTCTTTACGGCAATCGCAAACTGCTCTGCCTGGCGAACCGTCCAGTGATTGGCAAGGATAAGCCGTAGTAGTTCGGCTTGTTTCTCGGGATACGCCTTAATCGCTAAGATGGCACGGCCATGACCTTCATTTATAAGACCGTCACGCATCGCTTCTTGGGCAGGAGCCGGCAAGTCGAGCAACCGGGCAATATTACGGATGGTTGACTCGGCCTTACCAAGCTTTTCACCAATTGTTTGGTGCGTCATACCAAACTGGTTACAAAGCGCCTGAATTGAAGCAGCTTGTTCCAACAACGAAAGATCGACACGCTGGACGTTTTCGACGAGCGCAATCTGCACTTGCTGCATGTCTTCCATGGTACGCACGATTGCCGGAATATGTTCGAGCCCCGCAAGCTGAGCAGCACGCCAACGTCGTTCGCCAGCCACAATGCTGTAGCCGCCGCCAGGGGCAGCCCGTACGATTATAGGCTGTAAAATACCGTGTTCTTTTATAGAATCTGCAAGCTCCTGGAGTAGCTGTTTATCAAATGTACTCCGTGGTTGGCCTCTGTTGGGCGTAATGTCAGTAATGAGTAGTTTTTGTATGCGATCTTGCTCATCTACCAGTAATGTGTTGTCAAAGTCTTGAGGAATGAGCGCATCAAAACCCCGACCCAATCCTGTTTGTTTATTACTATTTGCCACGTTCTACCACCTCCTTGGCCAGTTGTTTATATGCACGAGCCCCTTTCGACCATTTATCGTGGTCGGCAACCGACTTACCGTAACTTGGGGCCTCTGCCAAACGCACGTTGCGCGGGATAACGGTCTTGAATACTTTGTCTCCAAAATGCTTTTTAACTTCGGTAACCACCTGGCCCGACAAACTTGTGCGGCTATCGTACATCGTGATAACTACGCCCATAATTTCGAGATGTGGGTTGAGCCCTTTCCGCACGCTTTGGAACACTTGCAGCAGCTGACCAAGGCCTTCGAGCGCGTAATATTCGGCCTGAACCGGAATAATAATGGTTGTGGCGGCAGTAAGCGCATTGATGGTAAGCAGCCCCAGCGCAGGTGGGCAGTCGATAATAATGTAGTCGTAGTCGGCATTTCTTATGGCCTCGCGCAGAGCATATTCCCTGTTGGGGAGATTTACGAGTTCAACTTCTACCGCGGCGAGGTTAGCATTGGTAGGCAGCAAATAAAAACCATCGCTAATGATTTGTAGGGTTTGGCTGAGCTCTACATTACCCAATAAAAGTTCGTAAGTACCGGCTTCGATAGCAGCTTTGTCGCGACCAAGGCCACTTGTGGCGTTCCCTTGGGGGTCGAGATCTACTAAAAGTACCGACTTGCCCATTTTATTGAGGTATGCGGCAAGGTTAATAGCGGTCGTAGTCTTACCTACCCCGCCTTTTTGGTTTAATACCGCTATGGTTTGCATCATGTCTGTATTTTTTATCCCCTCTGGCTCTAAACATAAGCTTACCATTTTATGCCCTGAGCAGCAA
>CAYNBU010000003.1:4045-6171 GCA_964395925.1 uncultured Candidatus Saccharibacteria bacterium | reverse complement strand
GCGATTTTGGTGATCTTCAGGATGGTGTGGTGCTGACGGTGGCCGTGTACTTTACGTACGCGCTTCTTCGGCTTGTAGCGAATAGCGGTTACTTTGTCGCCTGCTTTGTCTTCTTCGACAACATCTGCAGATACCTTAGCGCCTGCAACAACAGGAGTACCAACGGTAGTTTTTTCGCCGTCAATTACAAGTAATGGCTCAAAAGTTACGGTCTTTTTGTCGGCATGCAACAGTTCGACTTCGAGGGTTTCACCTTCGGTCACGACGTATTGCTTACCACCAGTGGCTATAATTGCTTTTTTCATAATACCAATAGAGCTTAACAGATTAGACTACTTCTGTAAAGAGATAGTTAGCTCGGCTCCTTCTATTTTTACAGTTTGCTGATATTGTTCGAGCGGTGTATTGCTCATTTTTTGTGCAAGCGTTTCGGCAGCAATGGTGTTTGTATACTCGTCAATCGCCTTTTGTAACTCTTTGTTTTCGGTGCTCAGGTGCAGCTCAATGCGATCATCTACTTGTAAGCCAGCTTGCTTGCGAGCATTTTGCACATAGCGAATTATTTCGCGCATCAGGCCTTCGCGCTTGAGTTCTGGGGTTAGTTCGAGGTTGAGCTCAATTTGGTATACCTGCGAAATGTTGCCCTCTTCCCAGTTTTCAAGGACTGTTTTCCCTGGTTCAACATGGCTATTGTTTGCCGTTACATCTTTAACATTCAGCTCTTCAGCAACGATGTCAATGAGTTCTTGGGGAAAATCATTGTAGGAGCCCTTCAGTGTTGCAGATTGCAGCGGTTGGCGCACTTTAATACCCGCATCGGCACGCAACCCCAAGCCAATATTGATGACATGGCGAATGGCGCGCATTTGGCCAATAATCAGTTCGTCAACATGGCCGGCTGGCAGCCAGTCTTTGAGGTGGATCGACTCCTTATCGCCGGTGAGTTTGCTATATAGTTCTTCGGCCAGGAACGGTGTGAATGGTGCCAATAAATACGCAAGGCGCACTAATACGTAGTGAAGCGTCTTATAGGCATCGTTTTTGTCGCCATCGTCTTCACTCTTCCAGAAACGGCGGCGCGAGCGGCGCACGTACCAGTTGCTGGCGTCATCGAGAAACGGCAAGATTGGGCTGAGGGCATCGGGCAAGTTATAGGCGTCCATGTGTGTTTCAACTTCGGCCACCAACTGATGTAAACGAGATACTACCCAAGTATCGAGCGGGTTTTTGAGCGACTCGATTGGATCTTCGAGCGTGCCGTTCCACTCCCAGCCATCGACTTCTGCATACATGGTAAAGAAGTCGTACATGTTCCAGATCATGCCGAGCTTACGCGCAACGTCGCCCACGTCTTTGTCTTGCAGGCTAAAGTCTTCGGCGTTCATGACTGGCGAAGCCATGAGTAAGAAGCGCTCCGAATCTGCAGAATACTTGTCCATAACCTCGTTCGGGTCAGTGTAGTTACCGCGCGATTTGCTGAGTTTGTAGCCGTCGTTGCCCATTAAGTTACCGGTGACGATCACGTTTTTAAACGGTGCTTTGTCGAACAAACCAACGCTAATTGCATGCAGGTAATAGAACCAGGCGCGCACCTGCCCTACGTACTCAACAATGAAATCACCAGGGAAATTGGCTTCGAACTTTTCTTTATTCTCGAACGGATAGTGGAACTGTGCGAACGGCATGGAGCCACTTTCGAACCAGCCATCGAGCACTTTATCGACGCGTGTGTAGTGTACGCCGTCTTTGCTAAACTCGATTTCGTCGATCCACGGACGATGGTAATCTTCGAGCTCTTTACCGCTGAGTTCTTTGAGCTCGGCATAGCTGCCAACCACGATTTGGTGTTTCTTGCCATCTTTATCGACGCCTTCCCACACTGGTAACGCGGTTGCCCAAAAGCGGTCGCGACTCAGGTTCCAGTCTGGCGCAGCTAAGATGTTCTTCTCAAACCGACCATGCTTAATATGCTGCGGAAACCAGTTGATAACTTCGGTGTTTTGAGCCAACATCTCTTTGCGCTGGCCGTTAATATCCATGAACCAGCTGGGGTGGGCGCGGTACATCAAGCGCGTGCCACAACGGTGACAGTGCGGGTATGAGTGACGAATGTAGTCAATCTTCCA
>CAYNBU010000003.1:0-3945 GCA_964395925.1 uncultured Candidatus Saccharibacteria bacterium | reverse complement strand
GTAGCATCGCGCGTACAGTACATGAGTACTCGCTCACCTTCGTAGATTTTGCCCTTTTCATGCAGTGTTTTGAAGGCCCACCAGATGCTTTCCATGTACTCTTTGTCCATGGTTTTGTAGGCACCTTTAAAGTCGACCCAGCGGCCAATGCGGTCAACATATTGCTCCCAGAGCCCACCGGTTTCGACCATATTGTCGCGTGCGGTGGTTACATATTCTGCGAGGCTAATCTTGGTACCAATATCGCGGCGATCTTTAATGCCCAGCTTTTTCTCGGTAAACACTTCGGCCGGCAAACCATGGCAATCCCAGCCCCACACGCGCTCAACGCGCTTACCTTTCATAGTCCAGTAGCGTGGCACTGCATCTTTGACGATGCTCGAAAGCAGCGTTCCATGGTGTGGCACCCCTGTAATAAATGGTGGGCCATCATAAAACACATAGGCGTTATCTTTTGGTCGGCTTTCAACCGACTTTTCAAACGTCTTATCTTTTTTCCACTGCTCAACCCAATACTTTTCGTACTCGATCGCTCGTCGGCGAGTCCCTGCTTTGAATTTCATAGTGCGCTCCGTTTAGTTTTGATATAGAAAAATCATCTCTGCTGGCATCGGATCCCGTGGGCGGGAGGTTCCATCCGATTTCCAAAAGAGATGATTCTTTTAGCACTTACTTATGAGCGATGACGGGCTGCATGCCGGCAGATTCTACTGGGCCAATAAGCTGTTCTTTCTGCTCCCCTTCTGCTGTGTGCAAAATTGTAGGTGATAGCTACTCAAAGGGATATACCAAATTGTATCTATAATTATACCTCGAAAGGTGTTATGCGGCAAGGTATCCGGCAACTTCGTCCATAAGTGGTAACGAGTCGCCCTGCCAAGCACGATGCAAGCTGCCTTGGTCGTCGAGTACTAAGATTCCTGGATATCGCACAATATCGTATAAGCTCGCTGTTGCTGCACCATCCCGAGTTTCGAGACTCAAAAGTTCGATTTGCTTACCCGTTCGGCTCAAAAAGTCAGTAACATACTGCTCTATCGTGCGACCGTGCTCTGATTTTGGATGGTAGAGTGCAAGTACTTTCATATTGTGTATTTATCCCTAAGCATTTTAACACACAAGCTTACCAGCCTGCGGCATCCTGACTGTATAAAATACTTGCTCGGAATGCTCGACCTGGAATGCCTCCCGAAATCACCATGTTACCACCGTTAATTGAGTCAACGCTCAGTGGGACTGCTGCCCCACCGCCACCCTGATACCACGCGTCAGCTATAAGTACTCGGGAGTAGCCGTTGCTTAACCCAGTACCAATATTGGCCATACCCGAGCCGTCAAGCGAACCAGTAAATCGTATTATTTGGAATGGTGGGTTGTTGCCGGCGCGCCCTGCTCGCAAGTAGCCCTCTGCTTCGATGCTTGCGCCAAATGCCACTACGATACCCTGTTGTACTCGCAAAACTTCGCTACCATTTGCACTTATACTCACTACGTTTACCCCTGGCGAGAACACCCCGCTACTGCCATTACCACTAAAAGTGAAGCTTGGGGTACGAGCACTTCCGGCAGCAGCCAAAACCTGTCCATCACTAAGTAAGTTACCGCCCGCTCGTACTGAACCTGCTACAAAAAGTTTATGCCCGCCCGAGTTAGCAGCACCGATTGCAACGGTGTTGTTACCGGCATTAATAGCAAGCGTGTTATCGTCAAAGTTAAGCCCATTTGGCAGCACAACTTTTGCACCCTGAATAGTTACGAGGCTGTTGCCGTCCCTTCCCAGGGTTGTGTCGGCAGGAACATTGAGCCCTCCGTTGGCATTTGTTTGACCGCCCACGTTCAGTGCGTTTGCCAGCGACAAAGCGTTGCTATCGAGCTTTGCCCTGCCGTCTGTTCCCTGAATAAACTCGAGTGCACCATTGCTACTGGTAATCTGCCAAACATTATTTTGGCCATTATCAAAAATTACGCTGGCATCCTTGCCTTGCAATAGCCCCATTCGGATATTGGCTGCATTCTGCGGTGTTGTTGTTACGGTTGCTCCAACCTGCAAACCGTCTGGGTTCACAGGACTCGCCACACCAACGGTGTGTTTTGCCGAATCAATGAACAATGTGCTCTTGTCGAGCTCTGCTTGGTCGGTAATCATTTGAGCAGGACGAGCACCGAATCGTACACCTGCAAACACACTCATGCCCACCAGCAGAAGCAACCCAACCACAGCCGCCGCCCACTTGAAATAGGTATTCTGCAATAAGCGTTTAAACGAACTAGCACTTAGCATAACGGCCACAGGTGCGGGTCGCACAATATTAGGAGCCGGACTCGTGGTTGCGGCCGCTACTTCATCCTTTTGCAGCGGGATATCATCTGACGGTTCTGGCTCTGGTGATTTGTGTTGCCCTTCTGGGTCAACACTTTCGTCGAAGTCAGAGCTTAAGTCAGCTTTATCTAAAATATCCTGCACCGAGAATTTCTTTGGTGCCGGTATGTCGCTACTGTCTGTTTTGATTGTTGTTTGTTTTTTATCCATGACGGATCCTTCTTTTAGTATACCCTATAGCGGTTTTAAGTCACAACTACTGTTAGCATAGAACGTAATGGAGCTCGCCCCGTCGGCGGCCTTGGCGCGTAGTTGCCAGGTTCCTGCCGACCCTCCATTAACCAGAATTGCGTTGTAGCTAATGATGAAGCGGTTGCTACCAGTCGAGATGGTGTTTACGCGGAATGACGTAGCTGCACTACCATCATCGAAGGTACTACTGGTGGCGTAGTTATCACCACTGGATTCGACTGCTTTTGCAAAGGTTGCGGTGTACTGCGCAGGACCGGCCGGGCCGAGCGTCGACACGTTACCACCGTTGGTACCGACAGGAACCGAAAGCAACAACGTACACTGCAATCGATACGACTGCCCGGCGACTACTCCGAACGACAGGCCATTTACGTTATTGTACGACGTGCCATTAAATGTCTGATCACTTGGCTTATTAGCACTTCGCACATTCGATACACAATCTTTCCATTCGCCATTTTCATAACAGCGGAACTTCCCTAAGTTGCTGTTGTAGTACATGCCGCCGTCTACCCCTGTTGGGTCGCCGGCGGTGTTCTTATTATCGAGCACCAGCAATGTGCCAACGCCATCTGGTGTTGCATTACCGACATAAATGCGCGAATTGGTGCTATCGATGCTAAACAAGTCGGTACCACCAGCGTTTTGAATACGGAAGGCTGCGACTGAATCGGCTGCGTTCTGGAAGGTTGCCGCACCGGTGTTACTGAGCTTAAAGGTTGCAACATTGTGGGTAATGACGGTAACTCCGCCGTCATTAATAGTACCGAGTGTCATCCCCTCTGTGCCGCCAAAGTCGTTACCGCCCTGCTTAATGTCGCCAGTACCGCCCGGAGTACAAGTACCCCAAGTTGGCGCGCCACCGGTGTTACCAGTCAAACATTGGCCATTGTTACCCACTGGCACCGCTTGCAATGTATCGGTACCGTTGCCAAACAGCAGACCGTATTGCGTAAAGCTACCCGCACCCGTACCACCGCTGGTTACCGCAAGCGGTGCACCAATGCTCAGCGAGCCAGCCACTGCCAAGTCACCACCCACATTAGTTTGCTGACCACCGCTGGCAATGTTCACGTTGTCGCTGCCATCAGTGCCAATCAGCTGAATGTCTCCGTCATTAGCCGCATTGCGCGCGTAGATAGAAGCCCCATTTTCGAGTCGGATAGCACCAGTCGAAGCAGCAGCAACGCCAACGCTCAAGTTACCACTTGCGTCAAAGCTGGCTAGTATATCATAGTCTGCATTTTGGAGCTGAAGCAAGTCGGCAGTTTGGCCAATGACTCCTGCGAAGATCGCCGCAGGATTAACGGCAACCTGAGACTGCGCCCAGACAGAAGCATAAAAGAACGCCGCCCCATACCCTTCGTTAAAGA
>CAYNBU010000002.1:30342-40813 GCA_964395925.1 uncultured Candidatus Saccharibacteria bacterium | reverse complement strand
TGGTGCAGGGGGAGGGATTCGAACCCCCGAAGGCATAAGCCAAAAGATTTACAGTCTTTCGTGTTTGACCGCTTCACTACCCCTGCAAAACGGCGGGTTTTACTCCGCCATTATAACACCTCCGCGAACTACCCTCACGTGGTAGCCTCTGGAGTTTCGGTATTCTCGCAAATACACCGAAATATGGAGCCGCCTGTCGGATTCGAACCGACGACCTTCACTTTACAAAAGTGTTGCTCTAGCCACTGAGCTAAGGCGGCGCTTTCGTTCTATGCAAAGAACAGAGGTAAGTATACTAAAAACTTCGGTATTATTCAACTGGCTAAATAACAACTTTGCGGGGGCGCAGCACACGCTTGGGTTTGCCCGACGGCACAATAAGCTTTTTGAGTTTATCGTCGACAACATCGGCATCGGCTTCGCGGCCATGGTTGAGGTAAGCTTTTTTGAGCAGGGTGTAGCTTTCGCGGTTTGGTTCTAACTCAATCGCCTTTTCGAGCTCTTCAAACATACGCTTGGTGTTGCCGAGCTTCTCTTGAACTTTCGCGTAGGCGATGTGACGAGCCGCAAGGTCATCTTCGAGCTTGAGTGATTGCTCAAAAGCCACGGCTGCCTTTTGGTAATTCTCGGTTTCGTAGTAGATAAGGCCAAGGTTGTGCAAGCTTGAGGCGGTTGCTTCAATGCTCGATGCAATTTCGAAACAATCAATGGCATCTTTGTATTCTTTTTGCTTGGCGTACAAAATGCCCAAACGGTTATAGGCGGCTGCGTTCTTTTCGTCAATTTTCAGGATCGTAAGCAGTGCTTTTTCGGCACGCAAAAAGCGGTTCTCACGCATTCCCTGATGTGCGATATCCCAAAGTTTTCCGAGTTTGTCAGACAGTTTACGCGGCAACGGCGCAAGCTCTTCGTCACGCACTACGGTGTTACGCAGTACTAAAAAGCCAAAAACTGCGAGTAGAACAAGTTCATACATCGTCCTTCTAGTATAGCATAATTAGCATTGCAAGCTAAGATTTGTGAGCAGCAGCTTAGCTTGCGGGTTAGCCTTGAGGCTGTCTTGCGCCTCAATAATCGCAGCCAAGCTTTTTTGCCAATGCTGCACCTGTTTGTCGTTATTCTTTTGAGCCGCACCATGCAGAGCCGCATCGCTTACTCGCTGTAAGGCCCATAAAAACTGCGCAACATCCCGCTTCTTTTTGGTAAATTGATCTATGAATACCAGCCGTTCAAAGCTTTTGCTCTGCAGGAACTGCTTGGCTTCGTCGATATACTGCAACTTTTCGTCGTCTGAGTTCTTCTGTAAAAGCGCATGAAGTAACCCTGCCTGGCCGCGGCTAATAAAATAGGCTTTGGTTACCTCTGTTTGGCTGAACCCCTGTTCGGTAAAATGGTCGGTGGCGCGCTTTTGTGGCGGTGTTTTTATAGCAATCTTTGGCGCGCGCGATGTAATAGTCGGAAGCAATGAGTCGTTACCCTGTGCCGTTAAGACAATAACGGTATCAGCCGGCGGCTCTTCGAGGAGCTTGAGAAAAGCATTTTGAGCCTCGGTCGTCAGCTTGTGCGCGTCCTCGACAATAATTGCTCGCCGTAAAGTCTGAGAACCAGTAGTTTTGAGCCGCACAAAATCCTGCAATTGGCGAATGCTTTCGATAGAAATGCTGTTTTTGTCGCTTTGCACCAGTAAAAAGTATGGGTAGCTCCGAAGCTTCTTTGGTTGAATCCCAAGGATTTCTGCCACGACTGCCTGGGCGATCGCTGCCTTGCCGCTGCCTTCTGCCCCAATAAGCAACAAACTGTGACCAGGGTTCGCCGCAAACTCCTCAATAGCCTGGCGGGTTCGCTCGTGGAGTACAAGGTCGCTTATCATGCTTTTAGTATATCGTGGAATTCTTTGGGGAGTGGTGCTTTAAAGACTTTTCGCTGGCGATTTGGCAGCGTGATCTCGAGCTGCTCAGCATGAAGCAGCATTCGTTTGTGTGGCAGGCCTTCGTAGATTTCATCACCGACGATAGGGTGGCCAAGATGTTTAAGGTGTACGCGCAACTGATGCGTGCGGCCAGTTTGCGGGTTGAGTTTCACTAAACTATAGCTGTTCCCTTCTTCAATAACCTCATAGCGCGTTGTAGCTGGTTTACCGTCCAGGCTTGGTTTGAATGTCTTTGGATCGCGCGGGTTGCGCAAAATGGGAACGTCAATTTCGGCGGCTTTTGGCTCAAGCTCACCTTCTACCACAGCGTAGTATGTCTTCTTAACATTACGCTCGCTGAACTGTTTTTGCAGATCAGAAAGTGCCTCTGGTGTCTTGGCGCAAATAATAACACCAGATGTAGCGCGGTCGAGCCGATGCACAATGCCTGCCCGATCGCCGGCCGCTTCTTGAACTTTGGGCGCAATAAAGGTCGCCACCGTGCCTTCGGGGTTAAATGCACCTTTGCTGTGCGTCAGTACACCGATGGGCTTGTTGATCACGATACAATCGTCATCTTCATACAGTATTTCAAGGTCAATCTTCGGAATTTCGTCGAGCTCAATGGCGTTAAAGTCTACCTGCACAGCATCGCCGGGCTTAACTTTGTAGTTTTGCTTTTGAGTAGTGCCATTCACCTGCACTTTTTGCTCGTCAATGAGTTTGCGCACGGAGCTCCGGCTCAGTTCTGGAACTTGCTCGGCAACCACAACGTCCAGGCGCTTGCGCGCGTCATCTTCAGTAGCTTTGTAGGTAATCATGTTACTTTCGGAGCCCGACAGCCTTCTGTACGCGCAGTAGTGTTTGGTTGGCGGTTTCGTTCATGGCTTTCTCGCTGGCTTCTAGTTTAGCAATAAGCTTAGCTTCATCCACGGCCGCCAGCTTAGCCTGAAAATCAGTCAAAAACACTTCAACAGCGCTTGCCACATCTTGCTTGAGCGGGCCGTACTGCGTTTGGCCTTCGTAACGTTTTGCGACGTCCTGAATTGGCTCATTAGTCAGTGCAGAGAGTGCCTCGATCAGGTTACTAATGCCGGGTTGCTTGGTCATGTCATACCTAATCTGACCAACGCTATCGGTAGTGGCACTGGTTACCTTCTTAGACGCTACAGCTGGTGTATCACCCAAGAAGATCACGCCCTTGCCAGTCGCATCAGACTTACTCATTTTCTTTTCGGGGTGAGCCAGATCTCGCACGCGGCGGCGTTCATTCTGAGCCATAAAGGCGATCTGCTCTTTTTCGGCTTCGGGCAACTCGAATAGTGGCTGCTCGAACTTATTGTTTACGCGAATCGCGATGTCGCGCGCCAGCTCGACATGCTGCGTTTGGTCATCGCCAACTGGTACATACTTCGCACCGTATAACAGAATGTCGGCAGCCATCAGCACCGGGTAGTCAAACAGCCCGGCACTCACGTTTTGTTGGCCCTCGCCTTTTTCTTTAAATTGTGTCATGCGGCTCAACTCGCCCATATAAGTGAAGCAGTTCAAGATGACTGTAAGTTCACTGTGTGCAGGAACATAGCTCTGTCGATACACAAAAGTATTTGGGTCATCAAGGTCGAGCCCTGCCGCCACAAACAACTTAAGGTTGTGCATGATCTGTTCGTTCAGCTTGCTGTGGTCGATTGGCGTCGTAAAACTATGCAGATCGGGCACGAACATATTGATCTGATATTCACCCGAATACTTCTTTTGAAGCTCCGCCATAGGCAGCATAGCACCAAGGTAACTACCAAGGTGCAGGTCGTTGTTAGCCCGAAGGCCCGTTAAAATTACTGGTTTACTCATATTCTTACTCCTATTATAGCTTATTGGTAGTAAATTTCGATGAGCCGATCGGCAACAATATCTAAGCTGTCGAATGCTCGTATTTTAGTACCGCTTTTAGGGAAGACAAGGGGGAGCTCAGTGCACCCTAAAATCACCGCTTCTGCACCTTGTTCAACCAGAGATTTAGCAATGGCCTGTAGCTCTGCGGAGTGCCTTGCTGTTGCTTTACCAGCAAGCACTGCACGGATGATTCGTTCAAGCTTTTCAGCTTGTTTAGTACTCGGCTCAATACATGCAATACTTTGGCGCTCAAGCTCATCAGCGTATAGACGTGTCCGAATAGTAGTGGGGCTGGCAAGCAACCCCACCTTTCGTATCCCGGCTTGGCCAACATAATGTGCCACCTCCTCGATCATCGAAACAAATGGAGCATGACAACGTGAAGTAATGACATCAGCAAACAGATGCGCCGTATTACAGGCAATCGCAATTACCGCAGATTCGTCCGTATTTGCTCGCTCTGCTTCTTGCCCCATTATCTTCTTTGCTTCCGCCTGTCGTGCTGTGCTACTTATAAAGTCGGGCACAGCGAGAGACCTCAGAATGATGTGAGGAAATATTTCAGGCTGGCTTTTAGCGTGCTGCATCGATTTCTCGATCAACAATTGGTACATCCGAGCAGAGGCCTGTGGCCCCATGCCCCCAAAGATGGTTATTGGTTGTGTGTTCATAGTTCCTCCTCGAATAGTGGTGAAAAGTATGTTCTTAAGAAGTGACCAACGTCACGGTGTGCGGCGGTTCCCTCTTTGAATTGAAGAGGGTCGACCGTGCTTTCAAAAGCGTCGATCAGACTCTGCTCTGGGTCTTTCCCTCGGTAGTAGGGCGGGCTGACGTGGCGCGTAAATACTTGCACAGACGGGATCAATACATCTTCGGGCATTAATTCTCTAACTCCCATTCTGAGATTGTAAAACAGTCGCTCTTGTTGGCATCCTACTGTCACAATACGGTCAGAGCGCACTACATCTTGTTCTGTCAGCAGCGGCTCTAGTCGTAAGGCTCTCGTATCCTGGTAGGCGGTATGAGCCGCCCCGTAAGAAACGAAATCGCTGCCATGTTTGTTCCCTTTTCGGCTCAGACTCCCTTTAATCTCTGGCGACTCATCGATTACACGCTCTGTGAGTGGCCGAATGAAGTCAATGAGCGGAGTCATCGTGTCTTCTGCAAATACTGTTTTCTCTGCCACATCTGGCATACACTCGTTTAGAAAACGCATACCTACGGCAGCAAGCAAATTAGTATTACTGCGAGAGCGCTCACGGGGAACATCGTTAATGGTAGCTCCGAGATGATTTGCGCCTACAATCTGAAGCTGCTCACACGGAATAATCTGAGCAACCCGCGCAGCCGAAGCTAGGTATGTGAGTGCCCGGAACGGCATATCTTCGGTGGCACCAAAAATCTGTCTCACTACCGTGCCGCCACCATCTGGGTGCGCGATTACATCAGCGAGGCTTTCTATGTCTTGTTTTCCTATCGTTTCTACGTACGCATCTTTGGCTTTAATTAAAGCCCGCTTTAGGTGATGCGGAGACCTACTTATAAATTCACTCATATATTATTTCCTTGTTTGCATTAAAAAACCGCCTGATTGGCGGTTGTTACTGAGTTATATGGTACTTTTCAATACAAATACATACACGACCGCCATCTCTTTATGTGGTACCAATAGGGGCCGTGTTGTGTATGTATAGTTATAGTGATCATAGTTTTACCTTACGAACGATGTTGGTGGGTCTTGAGGCACCTGTGCAGTCATATTTACGAACTGATCATGCACTGGCACTTCAGTAGCCACAGGATATATCTCTGCACCAAGTACTGATGCCGGAAGGTGTCCTTTTTCTATCATGCTGTGCAATATTTCCTCTGCAGGGCGAGGATCCCAACACGTTTCTACTTTATTGTCTGCTAAAATCTTTCTTGCTGCTTGATTGTCCATTGTTATCTCCTTTTCTGACAAATAAAAAACCGCCGGTGTGGCGGTTGCTGTTTCTATAATTTCGTTATTTATTGAGCATAAGAAACAAGACGCCACGCGTAGGCGGGTGTAAACCAAAATCCATAAAACTGGTTCATGATATGATTCATTACTTGTTTCATAACAATAATGACAATACTACAAGCCTTGTTGCATGTCAAGCATAACTTGAAAAGCATTGAGCGACTGCTGAAGCAAGCTCAGAGAAACAGAAGACCGCAGCGCAAAATAGACTGCGGTCTGAGGTGGCTTTTGGCAGTCTTTTCAAGGTAGTCAGCTAGCGCCATGGGCGCGAAGCCCCATAAAAGCGCTACCTTGAAAAGATCTGCCAAAAGCGGCGTACTAACGCTTGGTAAACTGTCGTTGCTTACGAGCACCCTTGAGGCCAAACTTCTTGCGTTCACGCACACGCGGGTCACGACCAAGTAAGTCAGCGCGCTTCAGTGTGCTGCGCAGGTCTTCGTTCATTACGGCCAATGCCTTAGCAATACCCAAGCGAATAGCGTCAACCTGGCCAGCGTGACCGCCACCGCTTACGACAGCGCTGACGTCATACTTACCAGTTTGCTCAAGAACTACAAATGGTTTATCGAGTTCAGCGAGCAGGTTTTTGCTATCGGCGAGGTATTCGTTGGCAGGCTTACCGTTGATCACGATGTTACCTTTGCCGGTCATCAAGCGTACGCGAGCAGTTGAGCTCTTGCGACGACCCAAGCCGTAGAAGTAGTTAGATCCTGTAGCCATATTACTTACCTTCCTTTACAGAGAATGCTATGGGCTTTTGAGCCTCGTGCTGGTGTTCGGTGCCGGCATATACCTTGAGGCGAGCCAAACGAGCATCACGGAGCTTGTTAACGGGCAGCATGCCGCGTACAGCCTTTACAATTACTTCTGTTGAATCTTTGTCGAGCTTTTCTTGCAATGTCGCTTCTTTGAGGCCACCAGGGTAGTGGCTGTGGTGGTAGTACATCTTTTTATTGAGCTTGTCGCCCGTTACAACCAGGTTGTCGCTATTGATGACAATAATGTAGTCACCGACGTCGACATGCTTAGTGAAACTTGGCTTTCGCTTACCGATAAGCAGCTCTGCCACAACGGTCGCTACGCGGCCAAGTGGAGCTTCTGCTGCGTCAATAACGTACCAGGCGCGAGTTACATCAGTTGGTTTTGCGCTATAAGTCTTCATTATTTGGCCTCTTTCTTGGCTACCGGCTTCTTGGCAGCTGGCTTTTTAGCTACTGGAGCCTTCTTAACCGCAGGCTTTTCGGCCTTAGCAGCAGCTTTTGCTACTGGTGCAGCAGTGAGGTCATCAACAAAGCTGACACGAGCCATCTGCGTGTTATCACCGCGGCGAACTTTGGTGCGCTCGACGCGGAGGTGTCCGCTTACGCGACCAGTAAGCTTTGGAGCGATGTCATCAACGAGCTTGTGTGCGCTTTCGATAGTCTGTAGTGAGCTAATGATCTGGCGACGATTGTGCAGGTCACCCTTTTTTGCTTTGGTAATTAGTTTTTCAACGTAGGGCACGATCTCTTTTGCTTTTACAAAAGTGGTTTCGATTGATTCATACTTGATCAATGAGTCAGCCAAGCCCTGAATCAGAGCTTCGCGCTGGTCGCGCTCGCGGTGGAATTTCTTACCTTTATATCCGTGACGATGCATTATTAAAACTCCATCTCCGCCATTTTCTCTTTGACTTCGTCGAGTGCTTTGCTACCGAAACCTTTGAGGTCGCGGAGTTCAGCGTCGCTGAGTGAGAATAGGTCTTTGAGTGTATGAATGTCGTTGTTAACAAGTGCGTTTGTAGTACGAGCTGAGAGGTTCAAATCTTCGATAGGAGTCATCAGTTCAGCACCTTCTTCGGCACCATCAGTTGTGCCTTCGCCGTCAGCAAAGCTTGAAGTGACTGGCTGGCCAACTTCTACGCGTGTCTGGCCAGCGAGTGCAGTGTACTGGTTAACAAGAATAGCTGCAGCTTCTTCGAAAGCATCACTTGGAGTGATAGACCCGTCGGTGTCTACCGTGAGCAAGAGCTTGTCGAGGTCGGTCATCTGGCCAACACGAGTGTTCTCTACCTTGTACCGTACGCGGAGCACGGGGCTGAAGATTGCGTCTACGGCGATCATATCGCTAATCTTGCGAGCGCCGCTTTCGTCGATAGTGCGGTAACCACGACCTGTTTCAACAACCAGGTCCATAGCAAATGATGCTTTGGCGTTGTCGAGGGTTGCGATCACGTGATCGGGGTTTACAATTTCTACGTCTGCTGAAGCTTCAATATCTTTTGCAGTAACAGGGCCTGCGCCTTTTTTAACGAGGCGAAGGGTCTGTGGCTCGTCGCTGAATACGCGGAAACGAACGCCTTTGAGGTTGAGCATAATCTCAACAACGTCTTCTTTAACGTTTGGCAATGTGGTGAACTCGTGGGTAGCACCATCGATACGGAATGCAGTAACGGCCGCACCAGCGATACTCGAAAGCAATACGCGGCGAAGACTGTTACCAAGAGTCATACCGTAACCGGTGTGAAGTGGCTCAACCGTAAAAGTTGCACTTGTAGTGGTGTGATCGTCTACTTTTACGACGCCTGGGATGTGAATCATTTTTGACATATGGGGCCTGCCTCCGTTAACGAGAGTAATACTCTACGATTAGTTGTTCATTAATCTCTGGTTCTGCCTCTTCACGACTTGGCAAACCAGTGACGGTGATTTCAAATTTCTTACGATCGACTTTGAGCCAGCTGGCGTTCTTTTCTTCGCCTGCAGGGCTTACATCGTCGATATTCTTGAAGTACTCGGTATTCTTACTACGGTCGCGCAGCGTAATAACGTCGCCAACCTTGAGGCGGATAGATGGAATATCAACGCGGCGTCCGTTCAGCATGAAGTGACCATGAGTCGTAAGCTGACGAGAAGCACGGCGGCTGGTAGCGAATCCGGCTCGGTAGACTGCGTTGTCGAGGCGTTGCTCGAGGAATTGCAGCAACAGTTCACCAGATTGGCCTTCGCGTTTGCTAGCTTCTTTCATGAGGTTACTAAACTGCTTTTCGAGCAAACCGTAAGTTCGCTTTACTTTTTGCTTCTCACGAAGTTGCAGTGAATACTGGCTTGGCTTGTTGCGCATACCACGACCAGATTGCTTCTGGCCAGGCAATGCAGTTCGCTTCGCCAATGCTTTGTGAGCCTTAGGGTGAAGGGCATAGCCTTCGCGGCGGCTCATCTTTACGATTGATTGAGTATCTCTTGCCATAGTTTAGATCCTTCGTGCCTTTCGTGGTCGCACGCCACCATGCGGGACACCAGTTACATCCTTAATGCTTTCGATCTGGATGTTTGCACCAGCAATCGCACGGATAGCCGCTTCGCGGCCTAAACCAATGCCTTTTACGAATACATCTGCGCGGTTAAAACCGTGTTGTTGCTTTGCAGCCTCGATTGCGCGCTCAGAAGCGATTTGTGCAGCGTATGCTGTACCCTTCTTTGAACCGCGGAAGCCACAAGCACCAGCGCTTGCAAACGTTAGTACGCCACCTTTAGAGTCAGTAACCGAAATGATGGTGTTGTTGAATGTTGCCAAGATGTGCACCTGACCAGCAGGTACTGAGCGCTTGGACTTCTTTCGTTTCGGCGCAGCGGGTGCTGCTACCTGGGTTGTTGTAGTTGTATCTTCTGCCATAACTTTAAGTCTTTGATGCTACCTTCTTAGCAGTTCCACCAACCGTTACCTTGCGGCCACGGCGGGTACGAGCGTTTGTCTTGGTACGCTGGCCGCGAGAAGGCAAGTTAGCCTTGTGACGCAAACCACGGTATGAATTGATATCTTTCAAACGCTTAATGTTACCTACGACAATCCGCTGAAGCTCACCTTCGACCACATAGTCGGTGTTGATAGCTTCTTGAATGCGAGAAATCTCGGCATCGGTGAGATCTTTTACGCGCACCGTTGGTTCGATTTTAGCTTTTGCTAAAATATCCTGGCTGGTCTTTGGGCCAATACCGTACACGTAAGTCAAAGCAATCTGTACTTGCTTCTCTGAAGGAATAGTTACTCCTGAAATTCGAGCCATATCTACCCCTGCCTCTGCTTATGCTTTGGCTTTAACTTGTTGATAACGTAAAGACGCCCTTTACGACGAACGATGATGTCGTCGGGGCTAATCTTTTTAACACTTGCACGCACTTTCATGCGGATCATTGCTCCTAACTGCGGCGTAATGACACACTGCTTTAATTATTATGACTTGCGATAGGTGATTCTGCCCTTAGTAAGATCGTAAGGGGTCAACTCGACCGTCACGCTGTCTCCGGGGACGATACGAATGTAATGTTTTCGCATCTTTCCGGCGACGTGAGCTATGATTTTATGGCCATTTTCGAGCTCTACACGAAACTGAGTACCCGGAAGGGTCTCGGTGATTGTGCCCGTAAGCTCGATTACTTCCTTGTCTTTGCCCATAAATATAACTAACTAACGATTGATTATAACCTATTCTACAACGATCTGTAAAGGGTTTTTTACGACTTTTTCTCTGGTGATTTTTTGGCGGTATTCTTGCGCTTACCAATTCGAAGCTTGGTAGCACCAAAACCAGCGTCCATCTGGTTGTCGCTGGCGTCATAGAAGAAGTCTGGCTCTTCATATTGGTCGTAGGTAACCATGAGTGCACGGGACTCGATCTGGCGCAG
>CAYNBU010000002.1:19968-30242 GCA_964395925.1 uncultured Candidatus Saccharibacteria bacterium | reverse complement strand
TCTTTAGCGTTAAAGGTAATGCTGGTGTAGAAGAAGGTGAACACAAATACCAGCAAGAAGTACACGACCGGGTAGATATACGGCTGCCAGCCGCCTTGCGCAAAGGTCTGAGCCGACGGAGCCTGGAACCACGTGATAAGGTTTGTGCCAATCTCTTGTAGTTTGGCGCTGCTGTTGCTGCTGAGGAGTTGGCCAATGAAGCTCGGCACGCTCAGGAAGGCCACCGCAAAGATAATTGGCACTACACCGGCCGTAATCAGCTTGATGGGCAGAACAGTCGTGACGCCGCCATATGTGCGGTTTCCTTGGATACGCTTGGCATAATGCACCGTGAGCCGCCGGGCAGCTTCGTTGAGCTTCACAACCAATACAGTAACACCAATGATCACCGTCAGAATAATCGCCGAATAGATTAACGCCGTCTTATTGATGGGCCAGTTGCGGCCAAAGACATACCACCGGCTTCCACTGCCTAACACCGAGTTCGCAAGCTCGGCAATAGTCTGTGGCAAACTACTCACAATACCCACGGTAATGATCAGCGAGATACCGTTGCCGATACCCTTTTCGGTAATCAGCTCGCCAAGCCACATCAGCAGCATCGAGGCACCAGTCATAGCGGTCACCATCAGCACCCATTGCAACGGGCTGCTGTTGGCCGTAATATCGCCCAGCCCACCGATACTCGCGGCAGATTCGCGCACTAAATAAATAGCACCGACAGACTGGATGATGGCCAGCGGTAAGGTAAGCATACGGGTGTACTGGTTGATCTTTTTGCGGCCGTATTCACCTTCTTTATTGAGGGTTTCGAGCTTTGGAATGGCCCTGGTGAGCAATTGCATGATGATCGAGGCATTAATATATGGCCCCAAACCAAGCAGCATAATCGAGAAGTTAGCTAAAGCACCTCCCGAGAGTACGTCAACAAAGCTCAAGAACTGCGAGTTCTGAGAAGAGGTATAAACACTTTCAAGTACTTGCTGTAATGTTTGCGGATCGCTCAGCGGAATAGGAATATGCGCCAAGATTCGGAACACAACTAACATGCCCAAAACCGCAAGAATACGGTTGCGCATATCGCTGTCTTTTAGAGATTTCCAGATTACCTTCCAGTTCATGTTTACCCTCTTTGCTTGTACTAGTATACAGGACTAGCGGCTATTTTTTGTCGGTTTTTGCTTTGGCTGTGCGGCCAACTTGTGCAACAGCTTCGAATGAGCCGCCCGCTTTGGTAATAGCAGCGACAGCACCAGCTGAAGCACCCTGAAGCTTAACGGTGACTTTCTTGGTTACGTCACCTTTGAGCACCAGCTTCACACGAGTGTACGGGCTCGAAACTAAACCAGCTTCGGCCAACACTTCGTTGGTAATCGTTTTTGTGCCAAATTGGTCGAGTTGACCGGTGTACACGTTTTCGGCTTTCGGGTGTGGTGAGCGGAAACCAGGAAGCTTTGGCAAACGCTTCATGAGTGGGTTTTGACCACCTTCAAAGCCTGGGCGAACACCGCCGCCGGTACGAGCGTTTTGCCCTTTCGTACCGCGACCAGCAGTTTTACCACCGCCAGCAGAAATACCGCGGCCAACGCGTTTAGCGTTCTTATTGCCTTGTACTTGGAGTTCGTTGTACTTCATTACTTCGTCTCCTTTTTAGCCGGAGCCTTCTTTTCGGCTGGCTTTTCAGTCTTTGCAGCAGTTTTGGCAGGTTTCGTTTTGCCTTCATTGGTAATCCACTGATCTGCAGGAACAATGCTCTGCAAAGCAGCAAGCGTTGCGTACGCGATGTTGATCTTGTTGGTTGAACCAAGTGACTTCGAGAGGGCGTTCTTCACACCAGCTACTTCGAGTACCACACGAACCACACCACCGGCGATCAAACCAGTACCAGGGCTGGCAGGCTTCACCAGAATACGAGCACCAGAAACTTTGGCTTCGGCTTCGTGTGGCAAGGTGCCTTTATATAGCGGGATCTCAACAAAATTCTTCTTGGCAACGTCGACAGCTTTTTGTACGGCTGCGGTCACGTCTGCACCTTTGGCAGTGCCGATTCCAACTTTGTGCTTGCGGTCACCAACAACCACAAGTGCGCGGAAGCGGAAGCGACGGCCGCCCTTTACTACGCGAGCGACGCGGTCGATATGAACGACTCGTTCGTCAAACTGCTTTTCTTCTTCGGGCATGCGATTGTCTCGGCGCGGGCCACGGTTGTCGCCACGTTGCTGGCGTTGTGGGTGCTGCTGAGGCTGTTGCGGTGCTGCTGGAGCAGCTACTGGGGTATTTGCTTCTGCCATACTAGAACTCCAATCCATTCTCGCGAGCTGCATCAGCTAGCGCTTTAACGCGACCGTGGTACTTACGCCCGTTACGGTCAAACGATACTTGTGTGATCTTCTTAGCCTTAGCCTTCTTGGCAACTTCGGTGCCAATGAGCGTAGCTTTCTCGGTCAGGTTGCCCTTTGCTTGCTTGTTACCAATGGTCGTAGCAGAAACGATGGTAGTGTGGGTGGTGTCGTCAATGATCTGAGCTGACACGTGCAAGTTGCTGATGAACACGCTCAGGCGCGGGCGTTCAGGCGTACCAGAAACGACGGAGCGAACTCGGCCTTTGCGGAGTGCGCGGTGCTGCAATTTTTGTGCGATTCGATTCATATTGCCTACCTATTTTTCCTTACCTGATTTACCGCTCTTGCGGATAATTCGTTCATCAATGTATTTAATACCTTTACCCTTATACGGTTCAGGCTTCTTGAGTGCACGGATTTCGGCAGCGGCCTGACCGACCTGCTGCTTGCTGATGCCACTCACGGTGATAATGTTCTGTTCAACGGTTGCTGTTACACCTTGTGGCAGTGTGTAGTTCACATCGTGTGAAAAACCTAAGTTCAACTTAAGGCCGTTACCAGCCAGTGCTACGCGGAAGCCAACACCGTTTACTTCGAGCTTCTTTTCGAAACCTTTGCTCACACCAACGATCATGTTGTTAACCAGTGAGCGCATCAAACCGTGCTTCGCGCGGTGTTCTGCCTCGTCATCAATACGAGTTACGATTACTTCTTCACCCTCTTGTTTAACCGTGATGCCCGGCATAGTGAACTGGGTAAGTGTACCCTTGCTCCCGCTGACGGTAATAACATCTTGGTCGACAGTGATTGTCACGCCGCTGGGCAGTGGAATGGGCTGTTTTCCTATACGACTCATGTTGTACCTTTCTTAGTAAACCTTACAAATTAATTCGCCACCAAGCTTTTGCTTCTTGGCTTCGCTACCAGTCATCATACCTTTGGAGGTAGAAATGATGATAACGCCACGGCCGCGTTTCACCACAGGAATATCCTTGGCGCTCACGTACATGCGGCGGCCAGGGGTGCTGAGGCGCTTGATCTCGGTAATGCGAGGATTCTGATCTTCTTTGTTAATAGTAATCTTGAGGGTCTTGCCAACCGTTGCATCTGCAACAGCAACACCGTCAATGAAGTTGCTTTCTTTCAGTAAGCGAGCAACTGCTTCCTTTACTTTTGAATGAGGAAGATTAACCTCGGTCTTACGAACGCCCATAGCGTTACGTACTCGAGTTAACATATCTGCGATTGGGTCTGTACTTGTCATGCTCATGTTCTTACCAACTTGCCTTTGTTACACCAGGGATCTCACCCTTGCTTGCGTGCTCACGAAAACTGATACGGCTCAGGCCGAACTGACGCATATAGGCGTGCGGACGACCAGTTTCGATACAGCGGTTCTTCCAACGAGTCGGAGATGAGTTACGAGGCAGCTTATGCAAACCTTCGTAGTCGCCCATCTTCTTAAGCTCTTCGCGCTTCTCGGCGTACTGCTTGATCATTTTTTGCCGTTTTAAGTCGCGGGCAATAATTGATTTCTTGGCCATATTACTTTGCCTCCTTCTCAAACGGCATGCCGAACTTCTCGAGAAGTGCGCGGCTATCTGCCTGTCCGTTAGCTTTAATGACGAACACTACTTGCAGGCCATGCGGCGTAGTGGTTTCTTCGAATGTTAACTCAGGGAATACTGACTGTTCGGTAAGACCGAGGCTGTAGTTACCTTGCTTGTCAAAAGCTTTGGCACTCACACCATGGAAGTCACGCAAACGAGGCAGTACGATGTTGATCAGACGATCCGCGAATTCGTACATGTAGTCGCCGCGAAGTGTTACCTTGAGGCCAATTTTGTTACCTTCACGAAGTTTGAATGACGCAATGCTCAAGCGAGCAGTAGTCTGAACTGGTTCTTGGCCAGTTATTTTGCGAAGTGTGTTTGTTGCTACTTCCATGAGCTTCTTATCGTCTTTTGCGCGGCCTAGGCCAACGTTAATAACGATCTTTTCGAGTCGTGGAACCTGATGCGCGTTCGCAAGTTTCAGGTCTTTTTGCAGTTCAGGAGCGTATTGGCTCTTGTATGCAGCTTTTAAGCGAGCTTCGGTTGAAGCGGTTGCAGTTTTTGTAGCCATTACTTAATCTCCTTTCCGCTCTTCTGAGCAATGCGAGTTTTCACGCCTTTAGCATCGATTTTGAAACCGATACGGGTTGCTTTTTTAGTGGTTGGGTCAACCAAAGCTACTTTTGAAACCCAGATTGGTTTCGTAAGCTCCACAATGTCACCTTGAGGGTGCTGCTTGTTAGGCTTGACGTGTTTCTTAACAATGTTGACGCCTTCCACCGTGACTTTGTTGTCGGCTGCACGAACGGCAGTAATCTTACCGGTCTTACCCTTGTATTTACCAGTGCGCACGATAACGGTGTCGCCCTTCTTTAGTCGGATTTTGAATACTGGACCACTCATTATAGTACCTCCGGCGCAAGGCTGATGATCTTGGCGTAGCCTTGGTCACGAAGTTCACGAGGAACCGGGCCAAAGATACGGGTTGCTTTTGGCAACTTGTCATCACCAATGATCACGGCTGCGTTGTCGTCGAAACGAATACTCGAGCCATCTTTACGACGAATCGTGTTCTTGGTACGGACAACTACAGCGCGAACCACGCTCTTCTTCTTTACGTTACCACTGGGGTTTGCTACTTTCACGGTAGCAACAATAGTGTCGCCTACGCGAGCGTAACGACGGCGGGTGCCACCAAGTACGCGGATGCATAAAATTTCCTTAGCACCGCTGTTGTCGCAGACGGTTAAACGAGATTCTTGCTGAATCATGCCGCTTCTCCTTCTTGCTCAACAATTGCTGGGCGCTCAATGATCTCTTTCAAGACAAATCGTTTACGCGCGCTTAAGGGCCTGGTTTCTTCAATTGAAACGCGGTCGCCGATCTTCGCTTCGTTCTTTTCGTCGTGTGCCATAAATTTCTTACGTTCGCTATATTTCTTCTTATAGATAGGGTGAGTTTTGCTGGTTACCACAGTAACAGTGATTGTCTTGTCAGCCTTATCCGAAGAAACTCGTCCGATGAATGTCTTAGCCATTAGTTAGTCTCCTTTGTAAGCTGTTCGCTCAAGACGGTTAGCATGCGGGCCAAGTCTTTACGCTTGTTACGCAAAACCTTAGTGTTTTGTACTTCGCCCATGTGCATGCGACGCTTTAGTTCTGCAATCTCTTCACGGAGCTTGGTGCTATCTGTAGCCAGCTGTGAAGTCGAAAGCTTCCGAATTTCAACAATCTTCATGTTAACTGTCCTCCCGAGTCAAAAACTTGGTTTTAATCGGCAGCTTGTGGGCAGCCAAACGCATCGCTTCGCGAGCAACATCTTCTGGAACACCCTGCATTTCGAACATAATCGTGCCGGGTTTTACCTTTGCAACAAAGAATTCGGGATTACCTTTACCGCTACCCATCTTGACGTCTTGCGGCTTGCGGGTAACCGGAGTGTGCGGGAAGATACGGATCCAGATTTTACCACCACGCTTGATGTAGCGAGTCATCGCCTGGCGGGCAGCTTCGATCTGGCGCGCGGTAATGCGTTCGTGACCTTGAGCCTGAAGCGCATATTCACCGAAGGCAATATAGTTGCCAGCTGTGGCTACGCCGCGGATCTTTCCCTTTCGCACCTTGCGGTGCTTGGTTCGTTTCGGCATCAACATGTTAGTTCACCTCTCCCTTGTAAATCCACACCTTCACACCAATAATGCCGGCTCCGGTTTGTGCGCGAACACCAGCGTAGTCGATGTTGGCACGAATGGTGTGCAGCGGGACACTCCCTTGTACTTCTTTTTCGCGGCGTGACATTTCTGCACCATTGAGTCGCCCTGCAACCTCGATACGGATACCTTTGGCACCGCTACGCATGGTTGCAGCTGCAGATTGCTTAATAGCACGGCGGAATGAAATACGTCGCTCGAGCTGATGGGCAATGTTTTCGGCAACAAGCTTGGCGTAGAGCTCTGGCTTCTTCACTTCTTCGATGTTGACACGAGCTGGCACGCCGTAGATCTTTTCGATTGCGGCTTTGAGCTCTTGCGCACCAGAACCACCGCGACCGATCACCACACCTGCTTTTGCAGTGGCGATAGTAACCGTCACGAGGTTTGGTGAACGCTCAATGTCTACTTTATTAATAGCGCCGCGTGAGCCGACCTTGTCTTGGATCAGCTTGCGTACCTTGAGATCTTGTTCGAGATACTTTGCGTAGTCGCGCTTATTTACGAACCACTTGCTGCGCCAGTCTTTATTAACCTGGAGGCGCATGCTAATTGGGTTTACTTTTTGTCCCATTACTTGGTCTCCTTCTTCTCGGCAGCTTTAGCGGCTGGCTTTTTAGGTACGCGCCTCTCGCCATCGACTATTACGGTAATGTGGCTTGTCTTACGTTGGAACGGTAATGCACGACCATGTGATGCTGGGCGATAACGCTTATAGCGAACACCTGGCGTTACGGTAATTGTAGTGATCTGCAGGGTGTCGGGTTTGAGGTTGTAGTTGTGATCAGCGTTTGCACGAGCACTCTTGATAGCCTTGATAACCGGGCCAGCTGAACGGCGGGGTGTGTGCTCGAGGATAGTCAGTGCATCGGCAACAGTACGGCCGCGAACCAAGCTAGCTACAACACCAACTTTGCGCGGGCTCATACGAACGCCTTTAGCGATAGAGGTAACAGCCATTATTTGCCGCCTTTCGCCATCTTGCCACCGTGGCTTCGGAATTTGCGGGTAGGAGCAAATTCGCCAAGCTTGTGGCCAACCATGTTTTCGGTTACAAATACCGGAACGTGAACCTTACCGTTATGTACAGCAATAGTCTTACCAACAAACTCAGGCGAGATCGTGCTAGCACGTGCCCACGTCTTAATGATGGTGCGGTCTTCGTTTCCCAAAGCATTTACCTTCTTGGCGAGCTTTGGATCCACAAATGGCCCTTTCTTAAGTGATCGACTCATATCTTCCTACCTACCTTCGCTTCGCCTGATGACGAGTCTTAACAATAAACTTATTCGAAACCTTGCGGCGACGGGTCTTGTAACCCAGAGTCTTCTGGCCCCAAGGTGTCTTTGGTGCAGTACCGTGGTTCTTACCACCACCAACACCGTGACGACCACCGTCACCACCACCGTGTGGGTGGTCTGCGGCATTCATAACAACACCACGAACTGTTGGGCGAATACCTTTGCGGCGGTTACGACCAGCTTTACCGATCTTGACGTTCTGGTGCTGTTCGTTACCAACAGAACCGATACTCGCAGTACATTCAACATGGACTAAGCGAACTTCGCCACTTGGCAGCTTAACTTGTGCATAGTCGCCTTCTTTAGCGGCCAGCTGCGCACGAGCACCAGCTGAGCGAACCATCTGGGCACCCTTACCAGGAACCATTTCGATAGCGTAAATGATACTACCGACAGGAATGCTCTTGATTGGCAGGCGATTCCCAGTTTCGATTGGCGCTTCTTCGTCGCTGACAATCTTTTGGCCAACCTTCATGCCGTTTGCAGCAATGATGTAATGGTAGGTGCCATTGTCTTCTTTAATACGAGCGATACGAGCAGTACGGTTTGGATCGTACTCGATGTGCTCAATAGTTGCAGTTGTACCGGGAGCCAAGCGGAAGTTTACCAAGCGGTAAAAACGCTTTGCACCACCACCTTTGTGGCGAGTGGTGATACGACCTTGGTTGTTACGGCCACTACCGCGAGTCTTCTTAACTAGCAAAGAACGAAGTGGCTTACGAGTGGTAATTTCACTCATATCCTGCGTGGTCATACCGCGCTGGCCGGGAGTATTCGGCTTAAGTTGCTTAATAGCCATTACTTAGTCTCCTTTTTCGCAGCCTTGGCAGCAGCTTTCTCAAGCTTTTCTGTAGTCTTTTCGGCCTTAGCTTCGTCTTCTTCGATAGCAGCAAACACCGGAATGTGATCGCCAGCCTTCAGGCGAACGTAAGCCTTCTTGATGTCATTATCCTTACCAAGTACCGGGCGGCCACCACGGCGATATCCGCGTTTTACCTTACCAGCGATGTTTGCAATGTTAACTTCTTCAACGGTTACGCCGAACTGTGCTTCTACAGCTTCGGCAACGGTTGCCTTGTTAGCGTTCTTTGGAACATCGAAGGTAAAGGTGTTGCGCTCTTTGCTGAGTGCGTAGGCCTTTTCGCTGACGCGAGGCTTAAGGGTCATAGTTTTACTCATTACTTAGCTCCTTTCAGCCACTCGGTGACTTCTGCAAGAGCTGCATTTGTAACAATGATAGTGTGGGCGTTCATTGCATCGTACACGTTGATGTACTTACTCTGCACAACCTTCACGTATGGGATGTTCTGGCAAGCACGTACCAGTTCGGGAGTCTTATTGTCGACTACCAACAGTACGCCGCGATCTGCACCAAGCTTGTTGAACAGCTTGACCGCATCGGCAGTTTTACCAGACTTAACGTCGAATGATTCGATAACAGCGAGGTTGCCGTCTTTGCTCGCGAGGCTCAGAGCCTGGCGGATAGCCTGACGCTTTGCAGTGGTGCTGAGTTTGTGGGTGTAGTTTTCGTTGCCAGTTGGGCCAAAAACGATACCACCGCCGCGCCAAATTGGGTTACGGATACTACCAAAACGGGCACGGCCTGTACCTTTTTGCTTCCACGGCTTACGGCCACCACCGCGAACTTCGCCGCGTTGCTTAACTTTTGCACCAGCACTGCGACCGTTTGAAAGATACGCCACATATGCCTGCTTGAGCAGCTCGTGGCTGGTAACTTCAATACCAAATACGGTTTTGTCGAGTTTAGCTGGGGTTGTGGCTTTACCACCGGTCTTTGTATATGTTGCAACAGCCATCTTATGCACCCCTCACAATGACGACGCTCTTACGTGGGCCAGGAACAGCACCAACAACGCCGATTACGTTTAATTCTGTGTCGATAAATGCAACTTTGAGGTTCTTCACCGTAACTTGTTCGTGACCCATTTGTCCGGCCATTCGCTTACCCTTAAAGATATGCTGGGGGTACATTGAGCCGATTGAGCCTGGTTTACGAGTGTTACCCTTACCACCGTGCGTTTTGCGCTGGCGGTGGAAGTTGTGGCGCTTAATGGTACCAGCCCAGCCTTTACCCTTGCTGGTGCCGGTCACGTCAACGATGTCACCAACTGAAAAGACCTCTGGTGAGAGTACTTCTCCAACCTTGAGGTCTTCGGTAATTTCGTCGACGCGGAACTCGCGCACTACTTTTGGCTGTACCTTCGCGTTTTTAAAATGTCCCGCTTGGGCTTTGCCCATTTTTTTGTCTTCTTCAGTCCCGAGTTGTACGGCGGTGTATCCGTCGACTTCTGCGGTCTTGATCTGTGTAATCACACAGGGACTAGCGGAAAGCAGGGTAACAGCATTCGTAGTACCGTCTTCTGCGATGGTACTGGTCATGCCAACCTTTCGTGTAATGAGTGCTTTCATAGTGAGGTTAAAACCTTTGTTGTTAGTTGAGTCTTTTGCATAAAAATTCTTGGTGACGAGTGGTTTCTACCTCTGTTACACAGTTGCAGACCTGCTCGTTCACCAAGATCTAAATGTACTCAAATATTGATATACCATAACAGATTACCATAAGATACTGACACCTGTCAATATGTTGCAAAAACTACTGCAACTTTACAGTACCCCAAGCAGCATTGACTTCTTATGCTTAAAATGCTATAATGATACTATGTTTGCAATCGAGATGCCCGCTCCAGAGGCCCTTGAGTTTGTTGATCGACAGCGCTTCGATATAGTCTGTAGAACCTACGAAAGCGCTTTCACGCTCGGCACCGATGAGTATGCACGCTTTGAAAGGTTAATGCGTCCCGTTACAGAATCGTTATTGGAGCGTTACTCATTTGCCCATTTGCGAACA
>CAYNBU010000002.1:0-19868 GCA_964395925.1 uncultured Candidatus Saccharibacteria bacterium | reverse complement strand
TGCGAACATGGCACACCGACCGAAGTGATCGGTACTCACTCGACGTACTAATCGCCGACAAGCAAGGAACTGAATTCGTGAGTGGCACACTTGGTAGCTCTGTTCCTATGGGCTCGTATAACATTCGGCAAGGTCTTGTGCGTGATGCTTTATCGAACGAGAGTATTGCTGCAACCCTTGCTACCCCAGCTACCGAACTCGTCTTTGAACAAGCTATGCCGTACGCAGCGCTTACTATTGATGGCGATCATTTTCACCGCACTCCGCTTAATGGGACCGCTCAGCGAGTTGCGCGAAACCTTCTGATCGCGACCTACCAGATACAACCCGAATTCAGGCAATAAAACCGCGAGTCTTAGTCACCTCGAAACTTCGGTGGCACTGGCTATGGAGCGGTTCCGGCAAAGCCTCTGTGGTGAACCAGCCGATTTCATCAATTTTGTGCGGTTCGCCGATCTTCACAGCTTTTGGGTCTACCTGCACGGCGTAGCTAATGGCAATCCAGTGAGTTTGCTGGCCCTCGTGTTCACGATGGGCGTCGTACGTATGTAAGTACTGCACTTCAATAGGGCTCGTCGAGAGTTCTTCTTGTACCTCGCGCAGGACTGCGTCTTCGAGCAACTCGCCAAACTCAACCGCACCACTGCCCACGTCCCATCGCCCCTGTTCATCGCGGCAGTTCTGGCTGCGCTTCTGCATGAGCATCTTGCCGTTGCCGTCGTGCACCACAAAGTTAACGCACACTCCAATGTGGTCAACACCCCGGCGCAGATCAGTTTTTTCGTTAGCGATTTTCATCTTAGGCATGAGTTTATTGTAGCAAACTCGTTACGAACCCGTGGCGCGGGGCGGCTCCACCGAGCTCGGCATCACGCCGATTTTGGCTATTCCTGCGTACAGATCTGCTTCGAGGGCAGCAGCTTCTGGTTCCGGGACTTCGGGCGCCAGAGAATAGAGCGAATCTTCGACATAGGCCACCAGACCAAGTTGGGCCGTGTACCCCATTGACGCGCGCAATAAATCACGCCGGCTTTGGTGAGTCGGGCTGGCGTCTTTCCAGACCTCATGCACAGACTGAGGCAACATATCTATGGCTGCTCGACGGAAAATGTCTTGCTCCTGACCCCTGAACAAGGTGTCTCGTAATCCATATATGGAGCCCTGGCTACTTGCGGCAAGGTCAGCAAAATAGTGTGGAACAGCACGGTGCAGTATTTTTTGGCGTTTTGTAAAAGGGGTGCACACGGTGTCGCTCACACGCAGGCCAAGTATTAGACCGGTTCTTATCACCAGGCGATCGTTCCGTATACTAACGTTACCTCCACCACACGGCACACTTTCTGCCATAAAAGCGTTGAGCGGCTTGAGATATTTACGCTTGCTCAGTGCATCTCGCTGATTCTTTGTAAATTCAGTAAAGCCCTCGCTGCCATTAAATCTGCCAAACACCAGTTTGCCTGCAGCTATGTAGCGATCATTGATGTGACCGATGAGCTCCTTCTCGAGCTTTTTGTGTTCTGGTTCTGGCGGTAGATTCTCTAACGTACTCATGGTACTGGCTCTCGCCTCTGTTACATCTTGATTTCAGCGTCACAACCAGCAGGCAAGCTGAGGTTCATGAGGCTGTCGATGGTCTTTGGAGTAGGTTCCAGAACATCGATGATACGCTTGTGAATACGCATTTCAAACTGTTCACGACCTTTCTTGTACACGTGCGGGCTCTTTACCACCGTGTAAACCGTCTTCTTAGTAGGAAGTGGGATCGGGCCGGCAATAGTAGCGCCGGTACGAATCGCGGTGTCAACGATCTGTTTTGCAGACTGGTCGATTACTTTGTGGTCGTAAGCCTTCAAGCGAATACGAATTCGCTGCTTACCGTTTTGTGTTTCAGCCTTCTTTGGGGCTGGCTTCTTGGCTTCTGCCATAATAATGACTCCTTGTGATGTAACATCTCCTGGTCGTTATAGAGAACGTGCCAGACGACTTTTAGTCATCACGATTAATTAACTCTGTAATTCTACAACAAAAGTCAACAAATGAAAAGAGCGCCCTGTTTTGGAGCGCTCTTTCTAAGCTTAAAGGCTTCTCGGATTACTTCGTAATCTTGGTTACCACACCAGCACCAACAGTGCGGCCACCTTCGCGGATAGCGAAGTTCAGACCCTGTTCCATGGCGATTGGAGCGAGCAACTTGACCTTAAAGGTGATTGTGTCGCCTGGCATAACCATTTCTTTGTCAGCAGGAAGCTCAACTTCACCAGTTACGTCCGTAGTACGGAAGTAGAACTGTGGCTTGTAGCCCTTGAAGAATGGAGTGTGACGTCCACCTTCTTCTTTGGTGAGGATATACACTTCGGCGTCAAATTCGGTGTGCGGAGTGATTGAACCTGGCTTACACAGTACCTGACCGCGTTCGATGTCGTCGCGTTCGATACCACGAAGGAGGATACCAACGTTGTCACCAGCTTGACCTTGGTCGAGGTTCTTCTTGAACATTTCAACACCAGTTACCACTGATTTTTGAGTGTCCTTGATGCCAACGATTTCAACTTCTTCGTTCACCTTGATGATACCTTGTTCGATACGACCGGTGGCAACCGTACCACGACCCTTGATTGAGAACACGTCTTCGATAGGCATCAGGAATGGTTTGTCGAGCTCACGAGTTGGTTCTGGAACAAAGTCGTCCATAGCCTTTACGAGTTCCATGATTGCATCTTCAGAAGCTGCGTCACCTTCGAGAGCCTTGGTAGCAGAACCCTTGATGATAGGAGCATCTTCGTCGAAACCGTTCTTAGCGAGCAATTCGCGAATGTCCATCTCTACCAATTCGATAAGTTCTGGATCGGCGAGGTCCATCTTGTTCATGAAGACCAAGATCTTTGGCACGCCCACTTGCTTTGCAAGCAGCACGTGTTCGCGAGTCTGTGGCAACGGACCGTCGTTGGCAGCAACCACGAGAATTGCGCCGTCGATCTGTGCAGCACCGGTGATCATGTTCTTCACGTAGTCGGCGTGACCTGGCATGTCGACGTGAGCGTAGTGACGCTTGTCACTTTCGTACTCTTGGTGAGAAGTAGCAATGGTGATACCACGCTGCTTTTCTTCTGGAGCGTTGTCAATTTCATCGTAGTTGATTTTTTTGTTGACATCACTTGGGAGCTTCTTAGCAAGCACAGAAGTGATAGCTGCGGTTAGTGTTGTTTTACCGTGGTCAACGTGGCCCATAGTACCTACGTTCACATGCGGTTTGCTTCGGTCAAAATCTGCCATGTAGTATGACTCCTATTATTTACTTAATTCTTACGCACGAACTAATATACGCTCGCACGAGTTACCAAGATATTCTATCTGATCCTCAGGGGTTTGTAAAGAGTTTACGTGCAAGTCTACTTTTCATTCTTAGCGATGATAGCTTCGGTCACGTGACCCGGAACATCGGCATAGTGGTCGAGTTCCATGCTTGAGCTGGCACGACCTTGGGTTGAGCTACGCAAGTTGGTGGTATACCCAAACATTTCGCCCAGTGGTACAAATGCGGTAATTTCTTTGATGCCACCGGGGAGGTCTTCCATGGTGTCAATGCGGCCGCGCTTAGCGTTGAGGTCGCCGATCACGTCACCCATAAACTGTTCTGGAGTTACCACAACCACTTTCATGATTGGCTCCATCAGTACGGGGTTGGCCTTTTTTACGCCTTCTTGCAAACCGAGTGAACCGGCGATCTTAAAGGCCATTTCGTTGGAGTCAACATCGTGGTAGCTACCGTCGTACAGTTCGGCAATCACGTCAACAACCGGGTAGCCGGCCAAGACACCGTTGCCCATGGCTTCTTTAATACCTTCTTCAACCGGCTTGATGTATTCACTCGGAACCACACCACCCTTAATGGAGTTGATGAACTTGAAGCCTTCGCCAGATTCGTTCGGGCTCAGGCGCAGCCAAACGTGACCGTACTGACCGCGACCACCAGATTGGCGTACGAACTTACCTTCGGCTTCGACATCAGACTTCTTGATAGTTTCACGGTAGGCAACTTGCGGCTGACCAATGTTCGCTTCCACGTTAAATTCGCGCTTCATGCGGTCTACCAAGATTTCGAGGTGCAACTCACCCATGCCAGAGATGATGGTCTGGCCGGTTTCGTCGTCGACGCGTACGCGGAAGGTTGGGTCTTCTTCTGCCAAGCGCTGGAGGGCAATCGCCATTTTGTCTTGGTCACTCTTGGTCTTCGGCTCAATTGCAATGCTCACTGGAGGTTCTGGGAAGGTGATGCTTTCGAGGATAATTGGATCGCTCTGGTCACAGAGTGTGTTACCAGTGGTTGTACCCTTAAGGCCTACAATAGCGGCAATATCACCGGCACCAACTTCGGTGACATCTTCACGCTTGTCGGCTTGCAGGCGAACGATACGGCCAACGCGCTCTTTGGCACCCGTTGAGCTGTTCAAAACGTATGAACCAGCGGTCACTTTACCAGAGTACACACGGAAGTACGCGAGCTTACCAACAAATGGGTCGGTTGTGATCTTGAAGGCCAAAGCTGCAAATGGGTCTTCTTCGCTTGGTTTGCGCTCAACTTCGTCGCCAGTCTTCGGGTGCGTACCCCAAGTGGAACCAACGTCGAGGGGGCTTGGAAGGTAGTCGTTTACCATGTCGAGTACTTTTTCGACAATCACACCACGGCCATCGCCACCAGTGACTGGGAAGAATCGGCCAGTAAGCGTCGCTGTGCGAATGGCTTGTTTGATTTCTTCTGTTGAAAGGCCTTCTTCGCCAACTTCGAAGTATTTTTCGAGCATTGCTTCGTCTTCGGCGACAGCGTTTTCGATGAGCAGGCTGCGGTATTTCTTGACCTGATCCATCATATCTTCAGGAATGTCGCCTTCGATAAGCTCCTTGTCGGCAAATTCTTTATAGGTGTAAGACTTCATTTCAACGACGTCAACCACACCATTAATCGCTTGTTCAAAGCCAATTGGCAGGTGAACTGGGAAGGCGTGCTTGTTGAGGCGCTGGTGAATACTGTCAAGTGACTTGTAGAAGTCGCCGCCGGTTTGGTTGATCTTGTTGATGAAACAAATACGAGGAACGTTGTATTTGTCGGCCTGGCGCCACACAGTTTCACTTTGTGATTCCACACCCATCTTACCGTCGAAGACCACACACGCACCGTCGAGCACACGCAATGAGCGTTCTACTTCTACCGTAAAGTCAATGTGACCTGGGGTATCGATGATGTTAATCTGGTTGCCCTTCCAGAAGCACGTAACAGAGGCAGCAACGATAGTAATACCACGTTCGCGCTCTTGAGCCATCCAGTCGGTTGTTGTTTCACCTTCGTGCACAGCACCAATCTTGTGGTTCAGGCCTGTACGATACAGAATACCTTCCGTAGTGGTGGTCTTACCAGCGTCAATATGCGCGATAATACCAAGGTTACGGATTTTCTTCATTTCAATTTTCTTTGTTGCCATTTATTATTTCACCCTTTTAGCCTTTAAATTGATTCCAATATTCAGTGAATTCCCTTTTGGGAGCTGCCATTCCGAGGTAGCCAAGAAGCCTGTCGACAGTATCAACCATTAGATCTAGATTTTCCTGAGGATCACTATCGACTTCAGCGTCGGGCATAAAATAATCGAGTAACGTTGCCTCGTTAGTGGTTGCAAACAGACCCAGATTAACACCCTCCGCCTGGGCAAGACTCAGAAGAGGCTCGCCAGGAGTAAATGGAGGTTCAATTCGTATATGGCCTGCCTCAAACCCAGTGTCGGTACCAATAACAGCATTGTAGGGGCCATGTTCAGGAGTTGTTGGAACGGTAGTGTAAGACATAAATTATCTCGCGAAGTGAGCGAAAGCTCGGTTAGCTTCGGCCATCTTGTGTGTGTCTTCACGCTTTTTAACAGCCGTACCAGTATTGTTATAAGCGTCCATCAGTTCAGCTGCGATACGATCTTGCATACTCATGCCCTTTTTAGCGCGAGCAGCGGTTACGAACCACATCATGGTCAGGTGGTTTTGGCGCTGGCCTTTTACTTCGAAAGGAATCTGGTAGTTTGCACCACCAACACGGCGAGAACGAGTCTCGAGGTGCGGCTGGATGTTCTTCATAGCTTGTTCAAACACGTCAAGTGGGTTGTCTACCTTGAGCTTGTTTGCAGCTTTTTCCATACCACCGTATACCAGGCGTTCAGCAAGTTGCTTCTTACCATTGAGCATCACGCGGTTGATCAGGCGCTGTACTTGCACACTGTTATACACGCGGTCTGCAGGAATATCACGAACGAGAGATTTGGTTACTTTACGCGGCATTATTTACTCTCTTTCTTAGCACCGTACTTAGAACGGCCTTGCTTGCGGTTTTGTACACCTTGGAGGTCGAGTGCACCACGAACGATGTGGTAACGCACACCGGGAAGGTCTTTTACACGCCCGCCACGAACCAGCACAACGGCGTGTTCTTGGAGGTTATGGCCTTCGCCACCGATGTAAGCCCATACTTCGTAGCCGTTCTGCAAACGCACACGAGCTACCTTACGAAGCGCAGAGTTTGGCTTCTTTGGAGTCTTGGTTGTTACCTTCACACAGACACCACGCTTAAACGGCGATGGCTTTTCGTAGTTCTTAGTTTTGAGGTTGTTCGTCACGCGTTGCAGTGCCGGCGACTTAGACTTGCTCGTCTTGTCGTGGCGGCCTTTGCGCACTAATTGATTGATTGTTGGCATTTGTTCTCCTATTGGATGTGATCTGCTGCTGCGAGCGACATGCCTATCGCCGGCTCGGACCACTTACTTTAATGTACTTACTTTACCAGATTTACTCTTCTACAGCAACTGCGGGCTCGACAACTTCGTCGTCAAGCAGCACTTCTTCTTCGTCATCCTCAGTGTAGCCGGTTCCCACAGGGATTGGGCGGCCAAGGATCACGTTTTCTTTTAGACCATACAGTTGGTCAACTTTACCGCTGGTAGCGGCAGCAATTAGCACACGTGTAGTGTCTTGGAATGAAGCAGCTGAAAGGAACGACTCGGTTGAGAGCGAAGACTTGGTAATACCCAAGAGCAATTGTGTGAACTGAATGAGTTCTTTGCCTTCGGCTTTGAGTTTTTCGTTCTCTTCGAGTACCGCAATCTTGCTGACAACGTCGCCCGTTACGAATTCGCTGTCGCCAGCGTCTTCGATCTGCACACGACTGAACATCTGTCGCACGATGATCTCGAGGTGCTTGTCAGCAATGTTCTGACCCTGAGAAGCAAAGATACGCAAGATTTCGTTCATGATGTAGCGTTGTGCAGACTCGATACCTTGCAAGCGCATAAGGTCATGCAGGTTGATCGAACCGTTTGTGAGGCGATCACCGGCTTTCACCAGGTCACCGTCCTTAACGGTCAATTGCTTGAAGCCAGGAATTTCGTAGCGAACCACGCTCTTGGCGGTTGGCGCCAGCGTAATTGACTTCTTCTTCACATCGGCTTTACCAGCGATGGTAGCGACAATTGGTTCAGAGTCGTCTTCAAGCGCGGCAATCACGTCGCCGATGGCAACTTCTTGGTTGTTCTTAATCTTTGGAACACGTTCACCAAGGATATAGTCAACTTTTTCTTGGCCTTTGGCGGTCACTTCTACAATGTAGTTGTCGCCCTCTTCCCAAGCAGTTACCACACCACTGATGTCAGCCAAGAAGGCTTGACCCTTTGGAACACGAACTTCGAAAAGTTCTTCGACACGAGGCAGACCAGTGGTAATGTCTTCACCAGCAACACCACCGGAGTGGAAGGTTCGTAGGGTCAACTGTGTACCAGGCTCACCGATACTCTGTGCAGCGATGACACCAACTGGATGTCGTTCAGTCACGACTTCGCCCGTTGCCGGGTCAAGGCCATATGACTTACGAGCCACACCGCGAACTGTGGTACAGCTGAGCACGCTCATGATGCGTACACCGTCGAGTGACTCGTCGGCGTCGATGGCAGCAGCAATTTCAGGGGTGACGAGCTCACCACGCTTGACGTGCTTACCAACCTTTTCGGCAGCAAAGCGGCCAACCAAGCGACTCGCCAAGCTCACGCCAATCTCTTCGGCATCCGCACGATAGATTGGGAACCCAGGGTCACCAGCACACTCTTCTTCAGTGGTGAAGACGTCTTGGGCAACGTCAACCAAACGACGCGTGAGATACCCGGAGTCGGCAGTCTTGAGCGCAGTGTCGATCATACCCTTACGTGCACCACGAGTGGCGGTAAAGTATTCGAGTGGGCTAAAACCGCTCTTATAGTTCGACTTAATCGGCAGCTCGATAGTACGGCCAGTTGCGTCAGCAACCAAGCCAAACATACCAACGGCAGTGTTCACCTGGCCGATGTTACCACGAGCACCAGAGATAACTGCGGTACTCATGGCGTTGTCTTCGTGAGCAAATTGCTCAGTCAGCGTGCTTTGTACCGTTGCGCTTACGTCCGTCCAAGTCTCGATGGTCAAGCGGTAACGCTCGTCGTCAGTGATGAACCCTTGGTCGTACTGATCGCTAATCTCGGCAACCTTCTTTTCACCGCCATCAATGATGCCGGCAAGGCCCTTGATTTCGGTAAAGTCAGTCATACCCATACTCAGGCCTGACTTGGTTGCGTATTCGAACCCAATATCCTTGAGGTCGTCGGCAATTTCGGCAGTCTTAGCCTGGCCGTATTGCTTATACGAAAGCGCCATGGCAGCCGCCAATTTCTTCTTGGTCATTGCTTCGTCGAGGAATGGGAAGTCTTCGGGGAAAATTTCGTTGAACAACAGGCGGCCAAGTGTGGTTTGGCGTACTTCGCCACGGAATGGCACCGTTACATAAGTCTGAAGCTCAACTTTACCAGCATCGAGCGCCATGATGGCTTCTTCGAGACTCGAAAACGGTACATGCTTGGTATCTTGACCGGGGCGTACATAGGTAAGGTAGTAACAACCGAGCACGATATCTTGTTCGATGTGCAAGATCGGTGAACCATCAGCAGGCTTGAGCAAGTTTGCGTTGCTGGCCATGATGTTCTTAGCTTCGGCTTGTGCCTTGTCGCTCAGCGGCAAATGCACAGCCATTTGGTCACCATCGAAGTCAGCGTTGAAACCTTTACATACGAGGGGGTGCAGCTGAATCGCCTTACCTTCGATCAAAACCGGCTGGAAAGCCTGAATCGAAAGACGGTGCAGTGATGGAGCACGGTTGAGAAGTACGTATTTACCACGAGTTACTTCGTCGAGTGCGTCCCACACGGCAGTTTCGCCAGCTTCGATCATACGCGTTGCTGAGCGAATGTTGTGCGCCAGTTCTTTTTCGATGAGTTCACCAATAACGAACGGCTTAAACAGTTCGAGCGCCATCATCTTTGGCAAACCACATTGGTAGATCTTAAGCTCTGGGCCAGCAACAATCACTGAACGACCGGAGTAGTCAACGCGCTTACCAAGCAAGTTCTGACGGAAGCGACCCTGCTTACCTTTAAGCATGTCGCTCAAAGACTTGAGGCGACGGCGTTGGCCAGTCGCAGCCACAGCACGACCGCTGCGGGCGTTGCTGTTGTCTACTAGAGCATCGACTGCTTCTTGCAACATACGTTGTTCGTTACGACGAATAACTTCTGGTGCATTGAGGTCAATCAGCTTCTTCAAACGGTTGTTACGGTTGATCACACGTCGGTACAAGTCGTTTAGGTCACTGGTTGCAAAACGGCCACCAGTGAGCTGTACCATCGGGCGCAGATCTGGAGGAATAACCGGAAGCACCGTGACACACAAGCTTGCAGGCTCAATACCGGCACGCTGCATGCTTTCGAGCAAGCGAAGTCGCTTCATCAGCTTCTTCTTACGCTGGCCCTTTGCTTCATCGGCTTCATTGCTGAGATCTTCGATAAGCTGAGCGAGGTCAACTTCGTCGAGCATGTCTTTCAGCGCAGTTCCACCCATACCAACAGAAACGAGGTCTTGGAACTCGTCTGGCAGGTTGCGGTAGTCAGTCTCGTTAATAAGCCCAAACTTCACGAGGCCGGTCAGCTGAGATTTCTCGAGCTCGTGTTCTTTTTCGAGTTCTTCGATTTCTTTGGTTTGTGCTTCGGCAAGCGCCTTGATGTCGATAGTGTCACCCTTGGCTTCGTTCTCGTAGCGCAGCTTGATGGCTTCTTTCGCAGCCTCGAACTGAGCTTCGCGGTCGGCAAGCATCTGATCACGCTTTTCAACGTTGACAGTCTTGATAACATAGCTTGCAAAGTAGGCGATACGTTCGAGATTCTTGACGGTCATACCAAGTACGAGGCCGATTGCAGATGGTGTTCCACGGAGGAACCAGATGTGCGCAACCGGGCTGGCAAGTTGGATGTGACCCATGCGCTCGCGGCGAACAATGCTACGAGTAACGATTTCACCGTTCTTGTCGACAGCAGCTTCGCGTGAGCGAACACCTTTATATTTTGCGTCGTGCGGGTTAATATCTTTGACCGGACCAAAGATCCGTTCACAGAACAAGCCGTCACGCTCGGGTTTTTGAGTTCGGTAGTTAATTGTTTCGGGCTTAGTAACTTCACCGTGTGACCATTCCAGGATGTCACCAGGGTTAGCTACAGCCAAACGTACAGCATCAAAGTCTGTAATGTCAGTTCCACTTACGTAGCGTCTCATTATGCGGCCTCCTCTTCTTGTTCGGTGTCTGCGGTAACGGCTACCGTTGTGTCTTCGTCGTCACCGTCGGCTACTACTGTTGGAGCATTACCGTCGATGTCCATCATCACAAATTCGTCGGCGACCATGTCTTGGGTTACATCAATGTCAGAGATGGTGTTGCTTGGAACTTCTACATCTGACTGATGCTTGCCTTCGTCTTTGATGTTCTCGGCCAAAACAGCCTCGGCGTCGATGATGCGATCAGACTCTACCAGGTCAACCTTGAGGCCAAGACCTTGCAGTTCCTTCACCAGCACGTTGAAGCTTTCGGGAACCTTCGGACCAACGATTTCGGTCTTTTTGATGATCGATTCGTACGCCTTTGAACGGCCGTAGACGTCGTCAGACTTAATAGTAAGCATTTCTTGGAGCGTATTTGCGGCACCGTAAGCTTCGAGCGCCCATACTTCCATTTCTCCAAATCGCTGACCACCGTTTTGCGCCTTACCACCGAGCGGCTGCTGGGTCACCATCGTGTATGGACCAGTTGAGCGGGCGTGGATCTTGTCGGTCACCATGTGGTTAAGCTTAATCATGTACATAGAACCAACAGTTGTGCGCTCCTTGAAGGCTTCACCAGTGCGGCCATCATACAGTTGCTGCTTACCATCTTTTGGCAAACCAGCTTCTTCGAGCAGGCTTTCGATCTTTGCAGTAGGAATACCATTGAACGACGGGCTGGCAATCTTGACACCAAGTGCACGAGCAGCCATACCAACGTGGTTTTCGAACAGCTGTCCGACGTTCATACGACTTGGCACACCGAGTGGGTTCAGGATGATGTCGATTGGTGTACCGTCTTCGGTAAACGGCATGTCTTCGACCGGCATAACGCGGGCGATGACACCCTTGTTACCGTGACGACCACCGAGCTTATCACCAACACTAATCTTGCGCATCTGCGCAACAAACACCTGGATCTGCATGATCACGCCAGCTTTGAGCTCATGGCCATTAGCACGGCTGAAGACTTTGACGCCCACAACTTTACCGTGTTTACCATTGCTCATGCGCTGCGAGGTGTCACGAACTTCTTTGGCTTTTTCACCAAAGATAGCGCGGAGCAGGCGTTCTTCGCTGCTCAGTTCTTGTTCGCCCTTTGGTGTAATCTTACCAACCAAAATGTCACCAGGATGTACTTCGGCACCAATGCGCACAATTCCGTCTTCGTCGAGGTGGCGAAGGGCTTCTTCTGAAACATTTGGAATGTCGCGAGTTACGATCTCGGGGCCGAGCTTAGTTTCACGAACCTCAGTCATGTAGTCAACAATGTGTACGCTGGTGAGCGTGTCGTCTTCTACCAGCTTGCGGCTAATGATGATGGCGTCTTCAAAGTTGTAACCACTCCATGGCATGAATGCAGCAATCAAGTCTTTACCGAGCGCTAATTCACCACCAGCAACCGACATACCTTCGATGAGTACATCGCCCTTCTTAACCTTTTGGCCAACGGTTGCAACAACGCGCTGGTTAATGCTGGTACCTTCGTTGCTACGGACATAGTGCATTGGCTCATACTTGACGTTGCCTTCTTTGTACTTCACCACAACTTCGTTGGCGTTAGCTTTGGTTACTTCGCCAGCGGCTTCGGCCATAATGACCTGACCGCTGTTACGAGCAACTTCGCCTTCCATGCCAGTACCCACAATTGGGCTGGCTGGCTGAATGAGCGGCACTGCCTGACGTTGCTGATTACTACCCATCAATGAACGGTATACATAGTTCTTTTCGATGAACGGAATCAAACCGGCACTTGAACCAATAATCTGCTTACGAGAAGCGTCCATGTGGGTTACATCGTCGGCGTCAACTTCTTCTGACTGCAGGTGTGCACGAGCACTCACGCGCTCGTTCTTAAACAGACCTTTTTCGTCATATGGTTCGCTGGCGTTGGCGATGACGGCACTTTCTTCTTCTGAAGCATCGAGGTAGACGATTTCGTCGGTTACCACTGCCTTAACAGGCCAGGTAACTTTACTTTTTACTGCTTCGAGCTTTTTGGCGTCGGCAGCGGTGATTTTAACACCGGCCTTCACCAAAACTTTGCCCTTTTCATCTTCGAGGTCAACACTTGTGGTGCGACCAACTGCTTCTTTCGCAGTGACGGCGTTACTAACCTTGCGATAGGGAGTTTCGATGAAGCCGTAGTCGTTAATACGAGCGAAGCTCGCCAGGTTGAGTACCAAACCAATATTGGCACCTTCTGGCGTTTCTACAGCACAGATACGGCCGTAGTGCGTTGCGTGAGCATCGCGTACTTCAAAACCTGCACGTTCGCGGCTCAGACCACCAGGGCCCATTGAGCTTAGGCGTCGCTTGTGCGCAAGTTCTGAAAGCGGGTTAATCTGGTCCATGAACTGTGAAAGCTGCGAGCTGGCGAAGAATTCGCGAACAGCTGCTACGACCGGGCGAGCGTTGATCAGCTGCGCCGGTGTAACGGTTTCGATTTCGCTCATACTCATGCGGTCTTTGGTGTTGCGTTCCATGCGGAGCAACCCAATACGGAACTGGCGTTGTACCAGTTCGCCAACCAATTTCACCCGACGATTAGCCAGTGAGTCGATGTCGTCGGCTGGTTCTTGCGTGTTGTTGAGGCGAATGAGCTCAGCAATGATTGCAATGAGGTCTTCGAGTCGCATCACACGGTTTTCGGCAGTGTTTGGGATATCCAAGTTCAGACGCTTATTGATCTTGTAGCGACCAACGCGGCTAAAGTCGAAGCGCTTGAAGTTGTAGAACATGTTTTCGAGCAAGCTGCGGGCGTTGTCGACGGTCGCGAGGTCGCCCGGTCGCAAGCGACGGTACACTTCGATTAGCGCATCGTTAGCGCCACGAGTTGGATCTTTCTCGAGGGTTGAGTCGAGGTAGCTCTTTGTGCCTTGATCGACATGTTGGAATTGTTCTCGCATCTGAGTTTCGGTAAGCCCTAACGCGCGCAATAGGGTCGTTACCGCAATCTTACGTTTACGATCAATTTTTACGTATAAAGCACCGTTTGCAGCGGTTTCGAACTCGAGCCATGCACCGCGACCAGGGATAACCTTAGCGCCGTACTGGTTGTGAGAACCGTGCGCATCGGCAGTAAAGAAAACACCAGCAGAACGAATCAGCTGGCTTACCACAACGCGTTCTGCGCCGTTAATAACAAACGTACCGCGGCTGGTCATCCATGGATAGTCACCGAGGTAAATTTCTTGTTCTTTCACTTCACCGGTTACTTTGTTGGTGAGTTCAACCACAGCCTTGAGCGGTGCGTCATAACTAATGTTATTTTCGCGAGCTTCTGACTCGGTCATTTTTGGCTTCTCGAACCGGTAGTCCTTGAAGCGCAAACTTAATTTAGTACCAGTGTAATCATCGATGGGGCTGATTTCTGCCAACAGCTCACCCAAACCTTCTTCAACAAACCATTGCCATGATTTGTTTTGGTGGTCTACCAGGTTAGGAAGCTGAACGGCGTCGTCTTCATCGGTGAAGTACACTCGCGTATTGGTTTTGGCGAGATCTTTAGCTGTACTCTTGGCCATAGAGAGCAACACTCCTTGCTTATAAATTGATTGATTTTGGGATTTTGCGCGCGAAGATCCTAAGATGAGGCTTTTGGTGCTTTCTTTGAGAATTACAGCACTGCCCACTTACCCTACTTCTACCTCTAGTTTGAGCTATCGTCAACCAAATGTCAAGGAATTATTATTTCTTTTTGGGAAGAGATTCGATAACGTCGTCGACGATGCCGTATTTTTTAGCTTCTTCGGCGGTCATCCACTTGTCGCGTTCCATATCTTCATGAATACGAGCAGGCTTTTGGCCGGTGTTCTTGGCCATAATACCTTCGAGCAACTTCTTCACACGTAAACTTTCGCGCAGGTCGATCTCTTGGTCGGTTACCTTGCCGCGCGTGCCGCTGCTTGGTTGGTGGATCATCACGCTGGCGTTCGGTAAGATCAGCCGTTTACCTTTGGTGCCCGAGCTCAAGATGAAAGCTGCGGCGCTGGCTTGGATACCAATACCCACGGTTTGCACGTCAGATTTAATAAACTTAATGGTGTCGTAAATAGCGAGTGCGTCGTACACGCTACCACCGGGGCTGTTGATATACAGGTAAATATCTTTGCCAGGTGCTTCGTTGTCGAGGAACAGCAGTTGAGCAACAATCAGGTTAGCAGTGTGCGGATTAACATCTTCGCCCATAAAAATGATGCGATCACGCAACAGTCGTGAAAAGATGTCGTAGGCGCGCTCCATGCGGCCTTCTGATTCAATAACGGTTGGGATGAGTGCTGATTGCGGTTTCATGATTCTATGATACGGCAATTAGCACTCGGGTGTCAAGAGTGCTAATTTACTTCTTGGTTACAGCTTGTGTGAGGTGTTCGATGGTTTTTTCGGTCAAAATGCGATTAGCAATGTCGCGGCGGGTTTCGGGCTTTTCGAGCTCAGCCTGCATGGCTGGGTCTTGGTATTGGCCTTTGAGCAGCTGCATGCGAATTTCGAGCTCTTCGGGAGTCACCTGGATCTGTTCCTTCTCGGCAACCTCGCTGAGCATCAGGCTGGCACGTACGCGGGCCTCGGCCTTGTCGCGGTTCTTGGCCCGATGTTCTTCGGCAGTGACGCCCTCTTCTTTGAGGTGCTCTTCCCAGGTCTGGCCGCGATACATCAGGTTCTGCCGCTCTTCGGCTTCGGAAGCGTCTAACTGGTCTTCGATAAGGCTATCGGGGATGGTTACCTTGGTTTTGCTGGTGATTTCGTCTATCAAAGCTTGCTGGAAATCACGGTCGGCCTCTTGTTTGCGCTCGGCGGTCAGCTGCGCCTTAATGTCACGCTTGAGGTCAGCCAGCGTCTTGAACGGGCCGGCTTTGCTGGCGAAGTCGTCGTCGACCTTTGGTACGACCAGTTCTTCGATCTTCTTAACGGTAATCGTAAAGGTCACTTTCTTGTTAGCCAGTGCCTTCACGCCGTAATCTTTGGGGAATGGAATGGTGAAGGTCTTTTCTTCGCCAGGCTTCACGCCAACCACGTTTTCTTCGAAACCAGGGATGAATGCGTTGCTGCCAAGGGTAAGTGGATAATCTTTGCCTTCGGCGCCGTTTACTGCTTCGCCTTTGGTGTCGACGCCCTTGAAGTCGATGGTTACACGGTCACCGTCTTTCGCCGCGCGTTCTACCTCTTTACCTTCGGCCATGCGCTGCTGCAGTGATTCGATAACGTCTTTGATTTCTTTGTCAGTTACCGCTACTTTTGGTGCGGTCTTTTTGATTTTAGTGTAGTCGGGCAGCTTGATGTCGCTGATCACATCGACCTTGGCGTCAAACTCGAGTTCGGTAAAAGGTACAAACTTCTTGATCGAGATTTCGGGCTGCGAAACGGGACGCAAACGCTCCTGTTCGGCGAATTCTACATAAAAGAAATTGATTGCGTCTTCGATAACTTGAGCCTGCAAAGCAGAAGCGTCAAGGTTCTTCTCGATTACTGCCTGTGGAGCTTTGCCCGGGCGAAAGCCAGGGAGCTTGAGGTCGGCGCCCAAACGAGTGACAGCGCGCTGCTTAAGCGGGCTTAAGTCTGCTTCGTTGGCAGTGATAGTGAGCGTTAATGAAGTGGGTGAATTGGTGGTCTTTTTTGCATGCATAGACCTGTACTCTAACAGATTGCCGCCCTTTTGGCGACCCCAATTGACCGTATTGACAGTTTGTGATATAATTAGAAGATGGAGTTAGGTTCGCCGAAGCCACCCGCCACCCCTGTTGCTGTAGCAACTGCAGAGCTATCAGTTGCCGAGTTACGATCAGCGCGCTACGACGCGCTGTTTGCTGGTGAGCTCCCCCAGATACCCCCTGAAGAAGACGCTCATTTGAGTATGTCTGCCCTCGCGCGCGCGACCCATCGAAGTGGTAGTCGTACTATCGAGCTACAAGATCATCTTGCTCACCTGCCTACTACTATTGCAACGATCCTTGACAAACACGAAGCAAGTGCCCACGCTGGCGATGAAGCACTCTTTTCATTCATCGATCAAGACTCTCGTGAAGCCGTCGAAGGCGTTGTCAATACCGTTTTCACCCAATGGGAGGTTACTCGTGCCCGTAATGGTCAAGAACCCCTGGTTACCAACGCCGAAAGCTCCGTAAAGTGGTTTGTTCTCGAAACAGCAGCTGCAGTCATGGAAGTGAGCGGCCCTAGGCAAAGCTTTAACATCACCCGCAGCGCCGGAGACGCCAAGAATCTTGCAAAGGTGCTCGCCGTTCGCGGCCCACGATTTATCACACAATGGTTCGATGGCACCATCATGACCGAATGGATGAATGAACAGAGCATAACACCAGAAGAGCAGGCCGAAACTCGCAAACTCTTTACTACCGCCATGCTCAAGCGCATCGCCGTACACAATATTTCTGATCCGCTTGGCGCACTGGAACGCACCCGCACTCATCTGCAGGAAACGCTTACCGACGAAAATATTGCTCTCTATTTAGGCTGGAGCACTGCTGACGCGCACAAACTCTTCCCCAGTAAGGTTCGAAAGTGCTTGGCAGTAAGTAATATGGCCGACCCGCTTAAAGCCTGCCGCGCCTGGGTACGCGGTGAACTCAGTATTGAGCCGCGTACCGACCATACTAAAGACAACCGCCTACAAGCACTGGGGCTGCTCTAGCCAGCGGCATTCAGATGCTTGGCAATATCTTGGATACTGCCGGTGTCTTCTTTGCCCGTTTGCAGATCTTTTGCCTTGAAGACGCCTGTTTTAAGCTCTTCTTCGCCCACGAACAGCACGTAGCGGATGCCCATTTTGTCGGCCGATTTGATCTGCTTTTCGGGCTTGCGGCCGCTGGTATCGACAGCTACGTTTACTCCAGCCTTGCGCAGTTCTTGCAGAGCTTTTTGCGCCTCTTGCAGTACGTCACCAACCAGCACTACATACAGCTGCGTTTCGGGCGGTAACTTTGGCAAAAGCCCGTTGCTTTCGAGGAAGTTCTGTAGCGTCACATCGCCCATTCCAAAACCCACCGTTGGTACTGGCTCGACGCCAAACAACCCTACCAGGCCGTCATAGCGGCCGCCGCCGAACATTGAGCGGTTGTTTTCGGGGTTGGTATCGTTAATCTCAAACACAATGTCGGTGTAGTAGTCGAAGCCACGCATCAGGGTGATGTCGAAGCTGGCGTTGGTGATTCCAGCTTGCTGGAGCATCTGTTCGAGTTGTTTGAGCTCTTGCACAGATGGGTTTTTGGCCAGTTCTTCGGGCAAGTCTTTCAGCTCTTTTGTTTTGAGCACTTGTAAGAATTGCTCGGCTTTATCGGCCGGTACAATTTCGCGTGCCTGCGCCTCAAAAGCGGCCGGTTCCATCTTGTCTTTGCGGTCGGTGAGCTTAATGAGCTTGGTGGCTTGCTCTTTCGGTAAGCCAAGGTACTCTTGCATCAGGGCGTCGGTGAGCTTGCGGCTATTGAGCTTGATAGCGTACATATCGCGATTAGCGCCGTATGCCTGCAGCAGTGAATCTACTACCTCGATCATTTCGTACTCGGCAGCAAGCCCAGCCACGCCAAAGATATCGACGTTAAGCTGCCAGTGCTCGCGCAAGCGGCCGCGTTGCGGGCGTTCGTAGCGCCATAAGTTCGGAATGCTGTACCACCGCAGTGGATAGGCTAGTTCTTGCCGCTTGGCAGCCACCATGCGGCTCACCGTCGGGGTCATTTCGGGGCGAATTGCCACCTCGCGACCACCGCGGTCGGTAAAGTTGTAGGTCTGTTCGCTCACAATCTCTTCGCCACTCTTGGCTTTGTATAGCTCAAGCGACTCTAAGATTGGCGCGTCGTATTCTTGATAGCCAAAACGTTCGACCACCTGACGCATGACGCCAAACATATACTTCTGAATGCGCTTGTCTTCGGGGTAAAAGTCCCGTGCGCCTTTGTAGGGTTGGGTTGATAGGCTCATAGTGTTCCTTTCTATTGTAAGCATATTTATTCCAGGCGCAACGTTGGTTTGCTGTTGCGCTGGCCTAATACGTTAAATGCTTTGAGCGGGGAACTGCGCGACCGAATATTCGCGATGAAACTATTGTATATAGTGTCTGCTGTTTCTTCGGCCACGTCTTCACCGATTATGGTTGCGCGAATGAGCTCCGCAGCCTCTTCGCCAATCGCTTTTACCAGTTTATTTTCGTCGGCCAGTAACAAACTAGTATTCTTGCGATTTTGGTCGGGCTTCTTGCCACGCATCACATCGAGCCAGCGCGAAGTAATGGTTTGGGTTATGGCTCGCAGACGCCACTCATCAAAAGTGTAGTCGTCTGGGTTGTAGTCTTCTTTTCTAAAGACGATTCCCATACTTACTTCGCCTAGGCTTTTTACTATCGAAAGACCGTTTGCCCTCAATGTTTCGCCCGTTTCGGTAATGTCCACGACAGCGTTATACTTGCCGCTTCGTACCTTACCTTCGATACGCCCGCCAAAACTGTTTACTTGAGCGATGTCGAGCCCCAGCTTATTACCATAGTATAGAGCGCTCAGCGGATAGCTGGTTGCTATTTGTAGGGGTTCTGCAGGATCTTGGTCTTCTTTCGTGGCGAGGACCAGTTCACATCCGGCATCTGCCAGTGCGGTAAAGCCAAGCGGACGGTATTCACCGCCAAGCAGCCCCTCATTAAAAACGTCTGAGCCACAAAAGCCAACGTCCGCATCGCCAGTAAGTACTTCTCGGGGGATGTCAGCTCCCCGGGACTCGTAGTAGCTCTTACGCCCCGCTTGGTCTGTGAAGACACCTCCCGGCAAACGCCGGAACATCAAGCTCTTGTTCTTCGAGCCAGGCAAGTATATCGCCGTTTTCACGACCGCCTGGAATTGCAATTTCGCTCGCTGCCTTTACCATTGCGGCGGGTTCTAAAGTTTCGTTAAAGTACATCATTTTTAAATCTCCTTGAATTATTATGTAAAAAATTAAAAACGCCGGAGGTGATCCGGCGTTCTAAGATTTCAGAGAAATAGCAAACTAACCGATCAGCTCCGGCGCAATATGTAGATGCAGTTGGTTAGTTTGAACATAGTTCATAGTTGCATTGTATCACTTATGTCAATATTTTACCAATATTAGGCGGCTTGCTGTTGACTGAGCTTACGCACCTGCTTTTCGAGCTTATCGGTTTTGCGCATATACAAAGACATATTATCTTCTAG
>CAYNBU010000001.1:19801-49466 GCA_964395925.1 uncultured Candidatus Saccharibacteria bacterium | reverse complement strand
GAATACAGATGCTGACGCCTATGCAGATGTTGCAAAGGTCTTGAGTTCTCTACGTGCTTGGCGGGCCCGACCGGAAGCACACCACTGCACCACTTTCTCGAAGCAAGCTTCTGCGAGAGTGGCTTGTGAACGAACCGGCGATTGCTCGCTTTGCTCGCCTCGCCTGGGTTCAAGCCCGAGACAAGCCAGACCAAGTAAAAAGCCCCAGCTTTGCTGAGGCATTTTACTTGGCGGGCCCGACCGGATTCGAACCGGCGATCTCCTCCGTGACAGGGAGGCGTGTTAGGCCAGCTACACCACGGGCCCCTACCAATAATTTGTAAAGAACAGGGGTAATAATAGCAAGGATGTGTTAAAAAAGCAACGGTGAAAGCCCCGCCCCTACGGATTTATATACTGGCGGGCTTTTTCTTTGTCTTTGAGGTCGTTGATGTAGCTGTTGATGTCTTTGAATTCGAAATTGATGTAAGCGGCTTTGATTTTGCCGTCTGCCCCTGTTTCGAGGTTCTTGAGGATCTGCAAGCTATAGCCGGTGTTGATGACCCCCGAAGTCTCGCCCGGTTTGAGCTTGAACAGCGCATCGGTAGTGATTGGGCTGAGGTCGCGGCTCGACGAGTCGACCGATTCATACACACCAGCCGTAACATTACCGGCGCTCTCGACAGCCTGTTTTGCCACTTCTTCGAACGGTTGGCCTGCCTGGATTTCGGCCAAGGCTTTGTTGGCCTGCTCGTGCGTGCCGGTGTCGAGAGCAGAAAGCACCTTTTGTTCGAGCAATTGCTGTTTAATTACCCGCTTAAAGTCTTCGGGTGACCAGCCAAAGTTTTGCTTCAGGGCGTCTTCGTAGGCTTGTTCGCTCCCACCCAGGCGGTTCTGGCGGCGTAAGATGGTGATCTGGTCTTCGACTTCTTGGTTGCTGACCGAAATTTTGTTTTGTCGGGCTAGCTCTTTGATATAAGCATCGTTAATAACCTTTTCGAGCGCCCGTTTTTTGTAATCTTCGAGCTGTTGCTCCCCTGCTTCGGTACCGAAGTCGAGTTTTTGCTGGTGCTCATAGAAATACATATAATGGCGCAATTCAAACAGGTAGTTTTCGTAGGCCACAAAGCGCGGGCCAGCTTTGGCAACCGGGAACGGCACTACTTGGGTCATACGGTACAAGAATGACGAAGTCGAATCGAGGCGATACAGCGCTACCACGCTATAGCCAATAAACAGCACCGCGGCGGCAATGATGATACTGGTGGTGATGAGCACAATACGGTGCTTGGAGTGCTGCAGCGGGTAAATATACTTTCGGGCACTCGAAAGCACCTCTTCGCGGTGCGCAGCCACCGTGTCATTGGTAATACGACCCTTACCCTGTTCTTCGAGCGTAGGTTCTGGTTCAGGCCGCTTGGGCACGAGTTTTTTAAGCTTCTTCTTCATCTATCTCTTCTTCGGTGTTCTTAGTATCGCTTACTTGTGGCGGCCCACCTGCGGCCAGCACTCCCTGATCTCGTAGAATTTTCAGTAACTTCTTCTGGATTTTAGCCGGATGATGCACATCGTGGATAACCAGGTCACCGAGATAGGTTTGCATCATTATTGTACCAAATCCGAGCAAAGTTTGCTCGAGTCCGGCAACTTCGTAGTTGACCATCTGGATCTGGCTCAAACCAATATCCACCACCCCTCGGTGGAACATACCTTTTTGAGTGATCTGAATCATTCGCTGGTCGGTAAAAATAAACACGCTGTAGAACCAGCCAATCCACGACGGCAGCATCACAATAGCAGCGGCAATAAGCCCAACAACAAGACTTAAAAAGAAAAAGGTCATTGTTGGCGGGCTGTTCGGACGTGCATAGGTCAATATAAGTGTGACCAACGGGCCAACAAGCAGCACCAGCATAGCGGCAATAAGCCCTTTGCGCATAACGACAGGGTGTTTACGGAACACCAGCAGCACCTCTTCGTCGTCCATCTGGTCGGCAAAATATTTATGGTGTTGGGTATCTGTTTTAGGCATAGCACTAGCGTAAAGCTTTTTTACGCGTGCGTCTAGGGGTATGTACGGTATACTAATGCTGGTAACTGCGCACGTCCCCGTAGTTCAATGGATAGAATAACTCCGTCCTAAGGAGCAGATAGCGGTTCGAATCCGTTCGGGGATACCAAACTTGAAGCCACCACAGACACCATAACCAATGCCCTCGTATTACTCGCCGATTTTATTGCATTTATACGTATGATTTGCTAAAATATACGTATGAAAACCAAACTTACACTCAGCGTTGATGAAGATCTGGTGCAGTTTGCACGAGCTCAAGCACAGGCTCAGAAAAAGTCTGTTTCAGGTATGTTCTCGGAGTATTTGCTCCGTCGTAAAGCCCAAATGCGTAAAACTACCGTCCCCACCATCGCTTCCATGCGAGGCTCTCTCAAGAACTACGCAATTGATGACTCCAAGCAAGCAATACGAAACGCATATGGCCAAAAATATTCTCGTTGACCTAAACGTCATTATGGATGTCTTACTGGAGCGTCCAGGGTATCAAGCATCACAATCTGTGCTGCAATTGCAACAGACAAGAGGACACACCCTATTCATTAGTGGCCATATGGTGACAACGTTCGCATATCTGCTCGAATACGCCAAAGTACCACAGGCAGAAATTCACCGGCAGATCGATTGGCTCTTGCAAACTTTTTCTGTCGTTTCCACTAATGCAGAGATTTTGAAGGATGCCGTAGAGAGCCGTATTACTGACTACGAAGACGCGGTTGTTGAGCAAGCAGCTGTGGTGTGCCAAGCCTCGGTTATTGTCACACGCAATATAAAAGACTTTAAGCTCAGCGCCGTGCCAGCAACAACACCCGAATCACTCGTGCTGTAAGCCTGCACCAAGACTGCAACTATTTTTTGTTCTTTTTGCGATTTTTGGCTTGCGTGTAAACTTCGTGAACCGTTTGGTAGCTATACAGTTCGCTTTCGGCAAACCAGTGGTCGATCTCTTCTTCGGCCTCTTTAGCGTCGCCCGAAGCGTGAATGATATTCGGTACACCAATCTTCTCTTTATTTGAGTGTTCAAAGCCCATATGCGCGTAATCTCCGCGAATAGTTCCGGGTGCGGCCTTGAATGGTTCGGTGTCGCCAACCATCTTGCGTACCAAGCCTGCGCTGCCGATACCTTCGAGTACTACTGCAATCACCGGACCCTCTTCCATGAATTCCAGGGTGATGTCAAAAGCTTCTTTGCCACGGCGCGAAACCATTTTACCGATGTTCTCGTAGTGGTGATAGTACTGGTCGTAGTTTGGTTGCAACATTTTTGTTCCAACAATTTTGAGTCCTGCCCGCTCAAACCGACTGAGTACTTCTCCAACGATTCCTCGTTTTACAGCATCTGGTTTGAGAATAATAAGTGTTCGTTCCATCGAATTCCTTTTTGCTTACGTATTGGTACATTGTAACAGATATCAATGCATGGCACTATGTCGTACAATGTAGTTATGCTATTCGCGAAAGCAAAAACTGACTTCCTCGAATATTTAGAGGTCGACCAAAACCGTTCGCAAAAAACGATCGCTAATTACGACCACTACCTCACCCGGCTAATCGACTTTGCAGGTGACATAAAAGTGAGTGACATTGATGACGAACTGGTGCGCAAGTGGCGCCTGTGGCTCAACCGGCTGGGCACCAACACGAGTGATGAGCTACAAAAGAGTACACTCAATTACCATTTGATCGCCCTGCGCAGTTTTTTGAAATATTGCGCCAAGCGTGACATCCCTTCTCTTTCGCCAAACCGTATTGAGCTGGCACGAACACGCCGTAAACAGGTAACATTTTTGAACCCCGAAGAACTTGAGCGGCTCTTTAAGGAGCCCGATATCGAAACCGCCCAGGGCTTACGCGACCGTGCAATTTTGGAGCTCCTGTTTTCGAGCGGCTTGCGTGTTTCGGAACTTGTGGGGCTTGACCGTGACCATATTAACCTCAAGCGCCGCGAGTTTATGGTGCGCGGTAAGGGCCAGAAAGACCGCCCGATCTTTATTAGTGAGTCAGCCGCCGATTGGATCCAGCAATATCTTAGTAAACGCACCGATACCACACGACCTCTATTTATTCGTTACAGCGGCAACAAAAAAGTCGATCAAACCGGTAATTTTACGCGCCTTACCGCCCGAAGCGTACAACGCATGGTGGCCCGCTATGCCCTGCTGGCTGGTATTACCAAGCATGTTTCGCCACACACCTTACGCCATTCGTATGCCACCGATTTGCTCATGAATGGTGCAGACTTACGTTCGGTGCAAGCTCTGCTTGGGCACAGTAATGTGGCGACTACTCAGATTTACACACACGTTACCGACCCGCACCTAAAAGCGGTGCATCAAAAGTTTCATCGGCAGCAAGAAGACTAAACTACTCTAAGGCAACTTACAGGCTTCGGCATCAGCCTCAGGATTGTTGGGCGCATTCGCACCTCCGTCATACAATCTTGGGACATTCGGACGGGAGCCTTCGGCACCAGCACCCCAGACTGTCATGCGTTTACAGAATGTATTTGCAGACTCGATAGCGAATTCGGGGAACAAATACGCCGGTGCAAGCGGTATGCGCACCTGAATACGTCGAGTCACATCTTGAGCGCGACCAGTCGAATCCACGACCGCTTGAGCACCAGATATCGGCACGGGCGCTGAACCATTATAAGCGACAACCGTCACGGCAACCGGCTTATAAATAGCACGGAGGCGTAAGAATAGATCACTTGAAGCTAATCCATTAATAATAACTGAGCACATCCGCGGGGTGTTTCCTTCGTTACATTCACCATCGCCAAAGACACCGTCTGCGCCAGCCATCGAAACTGAGCCGGGGTTCCCTTCGGCATCGTCCGCATCCATGGGGTACATAAAGAAGTTACGCGAGTTGGCGAGCACATTGTCATACGTTAACGCTCCATCTGCAGGGATAACTGTGGTTCTGAGCACGCCAATATGATCAGGGAAGTTAACTGTTCCGCTGACACAATCAGGAGGAGCGCACGCGGTTGCCGGCCGCTGAGGGAATTTAAACCCGCCGGCAGTAGGCGCAAAAGGAACAGCGCCCGGGCTAGGGCCGGTGTCCTGCCAAGAGATCTGCAAAGATGTAATATTGGTGCCACCAGTAGTAATGTGCGCAACTGTGGACGAATCAGTACTGATAGAGTCATACACTAAACTGTCTGGGCGAGTATTAACTAACACACAGGTATATGCAACGTTGTTGCCGTCAAGCTGTGGAGTTCCTATTGTATTTGTATTGGCACAGTCCGTAACATCGCTGATCGTGCCGTTCGAGATTTTTTTAGCTGCGTCATTAACACCACTTTCGGCTGCATAAAACGCTTGGGTGCTGAGTTGACGGTTCAGTGCCGCCCGCTGGTTCTGGCGCACTAAGTATGCAAAACCAAGGGTGATTAAAGAAATTAAAACCAGCAAAATCATTGCGACGATAATTGATACAAATCCTTGTTGTTGAAGTTTCGTACGTGTCATACCTATGATCCTTGCCTTAAGCGTTTAAATATCTGCGTGCTGAGTGTCGATCCAGCGCACCACTGGCTACCGACGGTATTTGCACATCTTTGCGGGATAGCCCCGTCGTCAGGGTTCGGTGTTAATAAATCGTTATCACCGTATAATACACCGATTGTCAGTGAGCACACCCCTGTTGCATTGTCACACTCCGGTTGCGGGCTGGCAATTAAGCGCATGTTTTCGCCGAGCAGCTCCCTACCGTTGGTGCCGTTTTGGGCACCTGCGGCAGTTACCGGGACGTCTAGCGTAAGGTTAAGCGATGTACAGTTAGTGTGCGTTGCATCGATAGTATCGCGCCAAAATGCATGGCGGATAGCGTTACCGTTCCCTGAGCCGGGCGGCTGATTTGCCTCAGCACTTCTGCTTACCTTGCCATTTATTACGTAATTGTAGCGCTGGGTGCCGATACAAAAGGTCTTAACATTCGTACCATTAAATGTTTCTGATACATCTGTCGTAATCCGGTCGGCACCAAACTGCAGTTGCTGTGATATTTCGTCGGTGATGCTCCGCGTGGTTTCTTGGGTGCGGTTTACAATGACACCTTTGTAGTACATCCGCCCCAGTTGAATAAGTATAGTCATGGTGGCGAGCAGAATAGTTGAAAAGATCACTGTGGCGATCATGAGTTCAACGAGCGTAAACCCTCGTTTGTTTAGTGTTATACGTTTCATAGTGACGGCATCCTGTAGAACAAGCTGACGTTATCTTTACTGCCATTAATACCATCCCAGCGAACCGTTACACGGTAGTTATCCCCTGTTTTGGTAATACCAACGTTATAGCAGAAGCTCCCTGAGCCTGAGTCACAGTTTCTACCCTCAGGGGATTGTTTGCAGCCAACGTAGTTGTCAAAGTTGTCGTCAGCCGCGTTACTGGGGATAGCATTATCAAGATGTATGATGTCGCCGTTTGGAGCAAAACAAAATTGAGATTGTTCGATAGTCGTTTCGTGTGAGCGCAGGTTTTCGAGCTGCCCTTCGGCAATCTTCAGTGCCTGGCTGTGTTCTTGCGCTTGTTGATTGGCTTTTTGACTACGTATAGCAATGCTGTAGGCACCACCCACTACGGTTGCCAAAACAACCACAACAATAAGCACCTCTACAATCGTATCGCCACGGTTACCTCTAGGTAGAAATCGCTTTAGCATCTGCTGTCACTCCCAATTGAAACAGTAGTGGTGACTGTTCCTTTATTACTCCCGAGTATAATGTTCGCCTTCTGGTTCGCGCCACCGCCGTTTAGACAAATGAGCACACCGCCTGCAGGATTCGCGTTACTTTGCGCAAATGTAGTATCCCGATCTGCACCAACCGCGGCGTGCACCACTGTTTCGGTGGCAGGAAATTCTGAACCCAGCGGCCAGGTTTGAATTGTTTGCGACCCCGAGTTGAGCCGTGGGTCTGTTCCTCCGCTGTAACTGCCCAGTGTTTGCAATATAGCGACAGCCCCGATATTACTTGCGACGGTACCGTCGGTGTTAAGCTTGGCCATTTTTGTGACTGAGATACCCCAACGTAAGTCATGAGTGCTCGTGAGGTTAACAGTATCTGGGACAAGCCCATCTATTTGTTGCGATAGAGCCCCATCTGCTCCCGTTAAGCTTGTTACGGCAGTGTTGTTGACTGCTCGCCGCCCAGCTATGGTGTACACATTGTATTTAGTGTTTCCGCCACCAACGTTAAACTGAAGAGATTTGCCCAAAAACATGCAGCTCGTGTTAGTCCCCTGCCCACTCGCGCCAGCAGTAACAACCGGGCCATTCGCACCAACGGTACAAGTGTATGGCGGGTTTGTAGGATATGTACCAGCAGCAACGTCGTTAATAACCCCTTTGATCTGGTTATCGAGCTCTTGCACTGACTGCGTAAACTGCGTATTACTAATACGACTATTAAAAATTAAGAGTGCACTCGCAACAAGCGCCCCTGTAATTGCCAGGAAAAACATAGTTTCCACAATAGTAAAGCCAGCTTGCTTGAGCTTAGCGCGTTTCATAGCTTCAGTATAGCACAAGCGCTATGGGGTCAGAGCAGTAAAAACTGGCGCTTGTACCACGCAATAAGCGAAGCGCCAAAAAGATACACAATAATGGTTGCTACGATCAAGAATGGCCCGAATGGGAGCTTGGAGGCCATAGCTTTGCGGCCCTTGATTAACAGAGGAAGCGAACAAACTGTACCAATAAGCGATGCGATAAACAGTACGGCCAAGCTCGCCACCGGTCCACCTACAATCAGCCCAAGCACCACGCCAAGCTTTACATCCCCCCCACCGATCCATTTACCCCGAGAAATCTGAAACAACACATAGAAGAAACCTGCTAAGCACAATACGCCCCATACTGCGCCCCACAGCAGGCTTACGTCCTTCTGCCAGACAGCGAGCACAAATACTTGAGCGCCGGCCACTACCGCCAAAGGCGCCACGATGCGATCAGGAAGTAGCATCCACCGAAGATCGTATACGGCAAGTGCTACCAGACCCACCAGCAGCACGAGCCATACTACCAGCTGAAAGATACCGATTGCTTCGAAACCATACGGCCACACCAGGTAAGAAAGCATGAATAAACCAGCAGTGGCAAGCTCCACAACCGGATATTGCCAGCCAATGGGCTTACCACAGTAGCGGCACCTGCCTTTAAGCATTACCCAGCTTAGGACTGGTATAAGGTCAATTGGCTGCAGTATATGACCGCAGTGCGTACACACTGAACGACCCTTGGTAATCGAAAGGTTTGCCTTGGCTCGTTTGGCTTTGGGCTTTTGCTGTTCATGTATACGCCAGACTAGGGCATTCACGAAACTCCCGAAACAAACCCCCAGCAGTGCTAACAAAAGTAGTATCATCTGTTCCTTATGATAATAAAAACAGGCGCGAGATGCACCTGTTTTTATTGGTTAGGCTAGAGTTCTAGCTTTCTTGACACTGAGGAGCGCCATTAGCGGTGCCGTTTTCAATACGGAAGGTTGCAGCAAACGTACGGTTTTTAGCGTCAGATGTGAATACGCTTTCATTACATCCTTTATTGAGGCCTACAACAATTTTACCAAAACTACCATTAGTTGGTGGCGTCGTACCAGTTGTTACCTCAGTACCACCGTTTACTTTAGCGGTTGTAGTGTTGGTGGTACCAGAGGCACCAGAAACAGTCACTGTTTGGCTGACAGAAGTACCTGACACGTTAGTAATACTTGTTGGCATAGCACCATTGTTATTGCTTTGGAATTCTGTGGCCGCAGCAAGCACTGCTGCTACGTCGTTCTTGATTTGTGTATTACGTGAGTTACGTTGTAGCGCTGGAACCGCCAAGAAGACGATCAGCAAGATCACTGCCGCAATCACCAACACAATCATGACTTCGATAATAGTGAAGCCTTCTTGTTTTTTCTTTAAGTTTTGTAACATGCCCGATCCCCCTTTAGTAGGTATTTATATGCTTATGGTTAGAAATATAGCGCTAATGTTTGCAAAATGCAATACTTTTCTACCCCTTACATCTCAATCTTGCCGACCAAACCGTACACCGGTAATAGCACTGCGACTACCACTAAGAGCGCTACGGCACCCATAATAATCATCAAAACTGGCTCAATAGTAGTAGAAATAGCGCGGATTTCGTTATCCACCTCTTTTTCGTAGTAGTCGGCAGTTTTGGCGAGCATTTGCTCCATGGAGCCCGATTGTTCGCCGATCTGTAGCATGTCAGGAACGAGCGGCAAGAAGTTCGGGTCACCCTTAAGCGCTGCAGAAAGGGCCTTACCACCCTTTACCTTCTCGGTGGCTTTATTCAGTGAGTCTTCGATATGCACGTTGTTAATTGCCTTACCGGTAATATTGAGCATTTGGATAAGTGGCACACCACTCGCAACCAGCGTAGAGCCGATACGCGCAAAACGAGCCATATATAGCTTCATGAAGAGCGGGCCGATTGGCCACAGCTTCATCTTGAGATGATCGATGGTACTTCTCCCGCCAAGCGAGCGAGCCCATCGAGAACCAAAGAAGATCAGCACTACCAAGACTAGAATCTCGATCCACCAGAAGCGGGTCGTGAAGTTGGCAATACCTACTAAGATTCTGGTTACCAACGGTAACGACGCGCCAGGAATACCTTCGTATACCACTTGCACTGCCGGAACCACCTTAACCACCATAAAGATCACCACGCCAATCATCACCACTAGCACAATAGCTGGGTACACCATAGCTCCGCGAACTTTACTGATTATCTCGGCATCTTTTTCTTTTTGGTTGGCGAGTCGCTCTAAAGAAGAATCGAGCGTACCAGAGGCTTCGCCGGCGGCGACCAAGTTTACGAACACGGGGTCGAATACATCGGGGTGCTTTGCGAGCGAGGCAGAAAACGAGTTACCCGACTCTACATCGGTAATAATCTTGTTGATAACGACTTGAAAGTTCTTGTTTTGAGTTTGGGTTGCGACATTATGCAAGCTCTGTACCAGTGGCAAACCAGCGTTAATAAGTGTCGAAAGCTGCCGTGAAAATAACACCTTGTCTTTGGTGGTGATACGATGGGTAAGCTTGTTCAAAAAACCGCCTGAACCCTTGTCTTTCAGCTTGATTTCAAGTGGTGAAAGCCCCTGAGATCGCAACGCCTTTGCAGCAGCCTGTTCGTTGTCGGCTTCTACCGTAGAGGTAACTTTTTCTCCGGTGGCAGGGTCGCGAGCGACGTACTCAAACGTTAACATGGGGTATTTAGCCTCTCATCATCCTATTAAATTCATCCAGGTCGACTGCGACATTGCGGGCATCGTCATAACTGATTGTTCCAGCTTGCACCAGGCCTACCAAGGTCTTGTCCATAGACTGCATACCAAACTCCGAACCAGTCTGGATCACTGCTTCGAGCTGGTGGCTCTTACCTTCGCGGATAATGTTGCGTACTGCCGGTGTTGCGATCAGGATTTCGGCTGCAGCCACTCGCCCGCCGCCGATAGTTGGCACCAAGCGCTGTGAACAGATGGCCACCAAGATGTTTGCCAGCTGCGAACGAATCTGCGGCTGCTGGTGAGGTGGGAATACGTCGATCATACGATCGATACTTTGCGAGGCAGAGTTGGTGTGCAGTGTTGCGAACACCAAGTGACCGGTTTCGGCGATGGTAATCGCTGCGGCAATAGTTTCGAGGTCGCGCATTTCACCAATCAGCACCACGTCGGGGTCTTCACGCAAGCTGCTGCGCAGGGCTGCCGAGAACGAGTAGGTGTCGTAGTGCACTTCACGCTGCGCCACCACTGATTTCTTTGAAGTGTGCGTAAATTCGATAGGGTCTTCGATGGTCACGATGTGTTCGGCACGCTCGCGGTTGATCTTGTCTACCAGTGCAGCCAGAGTAGTTGACTTACCCGAACCAGTCGGGCCCGTAATAAGCACCAGGCCTCGAGGGTATTCGGCAAATTTATTCACCACCTGCGGTAAGCCAAGCTGTTCGATACTCAAAATTTCGTTGGGGATTAAACGCAGTGAAGCAGCCAAGTTGCCACGTTCGTGGAAGGCGTTTACACGGAAACGACCGAGGTCACCGTAGGCAAAACTAAAGTCGAACTCTTTGTCTTTGAGCAAAATCTGCTTTTGGTCTTCGTCTAAGATTGAGAACACCAAAGCTTCGACAGCTTCTTCATTAAGTATGGCAGCGCCTTGAACAGGGGCTAGTTTACCATCGACACGCAAAATAGGAGCAAGCCCTACCTGTAAGTGAAGGTCTGACGCATTATGTTTAATAACCTCATCGAGCAAGGGCTCGATTCGTATTTGTGCATCTGCTGTATCTGCCATATTTCCCCTTTATCCTTAGGCGCTGTCCGCTGCTGCCACCCTATTTACTTCAGCTAACGATGTGTAGCCGGCTAACGCTTTGAGGTAACCGTCTTCACGCATGGTAATCATTCCTTGGGCCTGGGCTGCTTTTTGAATTTCGCTACTAGTAGCGCGTTTGATAACCAGATCTTGAATCTTGTCATCAATTTCAAAAACTTCGTACAGCCCCATGCGGCCTTTGAAACCACCACGAGCCTCGGGACTATCTTTGCCCTTGTACAAAGTATAAGCGCTTTGGCCCCTTAGAGGCAAGGATTTATATCCAAGATCTTTACTTACCTTCTCTACATCGGCCGCTGTGGCTGGCAAAAGATGGTTCAGAACAGCGTGAATAGCCTCTGTTTCGGCGGCGTCAGACTTATATTCTTCTTTGTCGTCACCCAGGCGGCGGACCAAACGCTGCCCGATCACCGCGCGCACCGTGCTGGCAATCAGAAAGGGTTCAATGCCCATGTCGAGCAAACGCGGCAAGATACCGGCAGCTGAGTTGGTGTGCAATGTAGAGAACACTAAGTGCCCGGTAAGTGCCGCCTGCACCGCAAGACCGGCAGTTTCTTTGTCGCGGATCTCCCCTACCATTACCACGTTCGGATCTTGACGCAAGATAGAGCGCAAGCCCGAAGCAAACGTTAGCCCAACTTCGGTATTCACCTGAATCTGGTTCACGCCCGATATCTTATATTCAACCGGGTCTTCGAGCGTCACGATGTTGATTTCGTCGCTCTTAATCTCTTGAATGAGCGCATACATAGAGGTCGACTTACCCGAACCAGTCGGCCCAGAGGTTAGAAGCATACCGTTTGGATTCTTGGCAGCCTTGCGAATGGTACGCAGCGCGCGACCCATATAGCCCATGTCTTCGAGTTTGAGGCTGGTACCACTTTTATCAAGCAAACGAATAACCACTTGCTCGCCCCACACCGTCGGTGAAATGGCAATACGCAGGTCAATGTCGCGACCGCCAACCTTGATGGTGAACTGGCCGTCTTGTGGAATACGGTGCTCATCGATCTTAAGGCTCGCCAGAATCTTAATGCGAGAAACGAGAGGCGCCTCGGTACTCTTTGGCAAACGCATAATTTCGCGAAGCACACCATCTACACGAGCACGGATCTTCAGTTCGTTTTCGAGCGGTTCTACGTGGATATCGCTGGCTCGGCTATTGGCTGCATATTCCAAAATCGCCGAAAGCGCCTTACTAATGGGCGAATCCTGCACAATAGTCTTGATATTTTGCTCATTGTTAGCGGCTGCGGCATTGTCGGTCTTAGCATCTTTTTCTACCTGCTCGCCTAAGGCCCCTACAACGTCTTCGTTCAGCTGGGACTTATATTGCCCCAAAACGCGCTGAATACCCTCTTCTGAGGCCGCATAGACCTTGAGAGGGCGCCCGATTTTGTTGGACAAGAAGTCTACCGCTTGCACATTATCGGCATCGAGCATTGCCACTACTAAGCGGTGTTGCATGGTCCCCAAAGGGACAGCCATGTATCGTTCGGCGAGATCTTGCGGTAAAAGCGCCAGCGTTTCGGGGTCAATTTTGGCGTGGCTGAGATTTACGTATGGTACGTTCGTGATGCTCGCAATAGTCTTGGTCAGCTGCTCGTTGCTAATGTGCCCCTGGCCCACCAAATATGAGAAGAATGGTGTATTAGTCTTTTGGGCCTCTTCTTTCAGATGCTTCAGATTATTGGCAGGGATCAAACCATCTTTGACCAGCCTATCTTCGACTTGTGTTACAGTCTCGGACGATAAGACACTCATATCCCACCCCCTTCGAGTTACTGTGTATTATCGTTGAACGGTGCAGTGTTTTGGTCTGAACCAATAGTAATATTTTGCGTTGGATCGATTGAGTTCGCATTAAAGTAACGGACGTCAGGCTGCACAAAGTCTGCAGTAATTGGTTGCACTACTTCTACTTGGGTTTCTTGCAGTTTTGGCGTCTTGAACAAGAAACTCGAAATCAGCAATGAAAAGCCGCCACTTATAATTATTACGACAATGATCAGTACGATGTCTTTTTGTTTCATTTGATCACCTCGGTCTGAATGTTAACGGTTTTCTGCGGTTGGTAGTATGTTGTTGCCGCTACAGTGAGTTGCAGTTCATTGTTGTTGCCACTTGCTTCGACCGATTGCACTTTAATGGGGCGGATTGATCGCTGGAACAAGCTCAGAAGATTTTTAGCACCATCAAGATTGGTCGTAACCGTAATAGCAAACGGCATTGCTACTGGCTGCGGAGTAGTTTGTTCGGCTTGTTTCTGAGCAAGTTCTTCATCGATGCCGGTAATACCATCGACTTTGTAGTTATTGCCAACGAGCACCTTTTCGAGACTTGAGGTCAATGCCGGGAAATCATACTTACTTGGGAGCGCATCCAGAATGATCTTGGCGTTGTCGCCGTCTTTTTCACCCGTACCTTTAGGGTTACCGCCAATAACGTTTTCGGGTGTACTTACAAAGGTTTGGTAAGCAGCAGATAGTGAGTTTGCGGCTTCGATGTTTGCCTCAAGCTGGTCTGCGGCTTTTTCTTTCGCACCAATCACGCGAGCTTGGTAAGAACGTTTTTGCAGTAATGCGCGACCGGCCACCAACGAGAATGCTATCACTGCAGCCGAAATGGCTACGGCGATAATCATTGTAGAGTTCGCCTTGTTGATCTGCACTTGCTTCATTGAGAGTTTCATCTTTGCCATATTGCTATCCTATTGCCCTGCCCCGTTAGTAGTTTCGGTCTGCTGAAAGAGATCGGTTGGTTTTTCGGTTTCAGAACGAGTTGAAATAATGTTCGGAACGACCAGCTGTACTTGCAGGGTATTGTCAAAAATTACAGGGTCAAACTTGAAGTCGATCTGATACGATACGCCTTTTTCGGTCTTCCCGAAGTTAGTGAGTACTACGTCTGAAAAGGCTTTCTGGGCAGTTGAGTTTTCGTTCGTAGTATAGGTGGTGAACTTGAGGGTATCAACAAACTGGTTGACGGTACTGAGGGTATTTGCGTTACCACTCAGGCTTATGGTGTTTGCAGTAAAGTCTGCTTTTACGCTTGAGATAGTTGCTTGTGCGGGAGTTACCTGCCCGAGGTAGCTAAATAAGCGCGCAGTTGCAGGATCTGCCTCGTGTAAGGCAGTAAGACTGTTGAGCTGGTTCTGAACAGTGAGGATTTTGTCGATGTTTGGAATAGCCTGCAAGGTTGCGGTGTCTCTCTTGATATCGTTATTGAGATCGCTCAGGTGCTTCTTTTGAGCAACATTAACAACCAAGAACAGGATAATAAAGATAGCAAATGCCACGCTACCGAGTACCGTTGACACAACCAACACGAGGCGTTGTGTACGTCGAGCTTTAATGTATTCAAGCTTTACGTCTGGGAGAAGGTTAAACTGAATCATTCTTGACGCTCCGCAAGGCCCACGGCCACACTAAAGTTATTCGAGATCGCCAGTAGTTCGTTCTGACGATCTTGCGAGAAGCTCACATTACGCCATGCGTTGCCGATTTCAACACTCAAACCGAATTTGTTTGCTATATACGATGGGAATTCTGGCAAAGTAGACGCCCCACCAGTGACAATGATGCGATCGAGCTTAACGTCAGGGTAACGAGTCTGGAAGAATTTAATCGACTTCTCTATTTCACCCATCAAAATGTCGACCGTATTGATAATTGCTTGATAAATCTGGCCTTCGAGTTTGTCTTTGCTCAAGCCAAACTTGAATACAAACTGGTCGGCTTGTTTAGCTTCGATGTTTAGGTTGGTCATCGCGCTGCGAACGATAGCTTCGGTACCGGTTGGGATAGATCGTGACAAACGAGGTGCACCATTCATAACGACAACCAGGTCAGTGGTTTTGTAGCCAACATCGAGCACAAGCTGTGGGGCAGTTATGTTTGAGGCAACAAGCGCACGGGCCAGCGCTAAGTTATCTGGCTCAAATGCAATAACATTAAGGCCGATTGATTCAAGCATGTCTAAACGACGTTCTACAAATTCGTTATTGACGCTCGTCAGGAGCACTTCTACTTTGGTCTTGTCCTTTGGTGAGTCGCCAATGACCGCCCAGTCAAGCTTCGATTCTGCTAGTGGAGTCGGAATGAGTGAGTCGGCCTGTAAACGAATGGACTTCGCCAGTTCGCTCGGTGACAAACGCTCGATATCAACAACGGTAGTGAACACTTTTGAAGATGGAATACCGACTGCCACATTACGGGTGGTAAGGTGTGCCTGGCCAACGAGATCTTTGAGCACTTGTACAAGCTTTTGCTCGTCGGCAGTTGCATCGCTACTCGCGATTCTGCTATCGACGGGTGTATGAGCATATTTAATCAGCTGTTTTACTGGGCCATTACCCCGCAATTGCACCAACCGAATGGCGGTCGTGCCAAGGTCTAAACCAAAAAAATCAGATACGCCGGTTATGAGACTCATATTACCTCCGATTATAGCATAAGCGTTATACAGGTATGCAAGTATTAAATGATTCGTTTACAAAACGGGTGGCAAGCTGGTGATTGAGTCGTAGGTTCTGCTACTACTTACTGGCTTCTGTAATTGAACAGGAGCTGCCATGTACAGTGAACCACCCGACTTGAATACTTCCGCAATATTGTCAGAGCTTGAGGCTTCGCTCGCAGTAGCTGCCGAGAGTGTTCCTTTGGTGCGCAGAAACTTTACATCTTGAGCAACAAAAGCACCGTTTATCACCAATTGGTCATCGCATGTAGTATAGAGCTCGGCCTTCGGTACAAATGTGCCTTTATTCGCACAGGTATAGATGGTGCCGCCCTGAGCAATAAACACGCCGCTTAGTCTTGTCACCGATGGGCTAATGTAAATATCGCCCTTCACTACCACGTACAACGATGGTGCAGTACTTGAGGTAAAGCTTGCGTAGTCAACATTCCCAGAGATAAATAGATCACCCTCCACAAGTGCCACGTTTCCTTGACCACTAACGGTGCCTGCGGGCATTTCCCCTACCCCGCCCGAAGGTTTATAAGTGCCGGCACCTGTTGCACTGACGCTCGTAGAAGACACACCATCCCCGAGCTTATCATGCAAAATATTGAAATAATCGGGCATACAGCGATACTGGCCACCCAGGCCACCGTATTCGGCTGCGGGATTGTAATAGTTCCCGATAGTCAGGCCTTTTGGCGGGCTCGATGACCCGGGGCTTGCTTGCATACCAGCTGAGGTAAATTCGTAGATTTCACCGAGCGCAAAGGCGGCCAGTTGCGAGCTCGCTCCAGACCATGGTGCCGTTGGTTTTAGAGCGGCCGGATTTGCGAAGGCTAAAATACTCGCTTTGTTATTTGGCAAACTGGCTATGTTGCAATTGTCCTCGGGGTCATCGTTCTTTATAAACTTGCTACCAACCGCAATATCGTTGCCATACACTCGAAGGTAGGGTTTAGAAGCGACCTCAAAAGGTTCTGAACAAAATGCCACTGCTCCTGCCGCATTACTAAAACGCACCCGCACGGTATATTCTCCGACACTCGGAATGGTAAAAGTAACGGGGGAGTCAGGAGGATTCGGAGGGTCACCAAATTTACGAGCATTAGGCGAAAGACTTATGGACCGCAAACCTACGGACTCAAGCGGAGCGTCAGGAGGAGTCTGTATCTGGTCTTTTGTACGCGTACCTCTTACGATGTTGATGACAACCTGGGTTGATAAGGGGAAGGCACTTGGGTATTCCGCAGACACCGTGAACTGCTGGCCTGGTTCGGGTGTTCTATCATTGGCTGGCCGACCAGGCACCTCCATTGTTATGGAACAAGCGGGGCTACAGGTAATCTTCACGCGTGGGGCAAGCTGTCTCGTGCGACTAGAGTCTCGAGCAAACACCGTAAAGAACAGTTCACCGCCATTCTCTACGACATACTCCCGAATGCTTTTATTGCCCTGGAGATTAAGGTTTGTTATCTGGTATTCATGCCCTGCGAGCGGGACGCCAGCAAACGAATCTGGTCTCGGACCGCCCCCCGGAGGAATTATAGTCTTATCAGCATACGTGCCCTCCGAAACACGGGGGTTATTCACAGCATCATCCCCTGCTTTAGGGCCACTCTCGAACTTGCCGGCGCGCACGATAATTTGCACTTTTTTGCTAGCATCTCCTCGATCGATCGCCCAGCCTTGGAGCACACCAGTCGCCGGGCTACCCGGCGGAAGACCAGTCGGAGTAAACGTACAGTTAGCATCTTCAAGTTTGCCATCAAGCCCCGGGCAAGTAACTAAGGTACGAACCGAAGGAGGATTGCCAAAAGGGACATGTTGAGTACGACCATCAGCTGCCCTGGCAGAAACGGTAAAATACAAAGCCTTACCCGCTTCTGTGTCGAACCCGTTTTCGAGTATGTAGTCACGTATAGACTTCCCTCCTTGCTGGTTAAGGGTAGTTATGGAAAACCCATGCCCGTTGATAGACACACCTCCATAACTCTCTCCAGGTCTCGCTCCATCGGCTTTCGTTACGGACACTCGAGGATTATTCACATTATCGCCACCGCCTTCAACCGTCTTGCCGGCACGTACAATAATATCCATCTTGTAGTTTGTATCTTTGGTGTCGTAGGCCCAGCCTCTAATTAAGCCCGTATTATCTCCTTGGTTAGATGTGGGGGGAGTTTTGTTGTCAAATGTACAGTTTAGGTCATCAATAGTGCCTTCAAGTGGATAATAGGCAATTGTGGCAGAGTAGGTCGAGATATTAGTGGTAGGGCTTAAAGTACCATTCGAGCAAGCGGCATCCTGCCCCCCTGTTGCACCAATAACGCACGTCGTTGGCTTAAGAGACATCGTCACAGGATTATCACCTTTTGTTAATGTTATAACTCTTTGCGCAACCGAGCACCATCCTGATCCTTGACCCCTATTCCAGCTCGACCAGCAATGAACGTCAAAATCTTGCGACACGCCATTTACTGTAGTAAAGCCTCTGTAAATAGCCGGGCCGCGCTGCCCGGCACCAAAACTACTACAGGCATAGGCGTGCATCAAAAAATTAAGTGATACTTGGTTATTGGTCGACGTTAGCTCAAACTGAGTTGGTGAAAGTGTTTTGAGACCCTCGCCCTGAATAAAGTCCGAGTATTTGTTCCCTTGGGTGCCATTACTTACGCAGGGCAATATGTAGTTATTGAAATTGTTTGCCTCTGATCCGCCAGGCATCCCTGGGATAGCTGGAGCAGGATTAACCGCTGCATGCACTGACTGAGTAAGAGCCAAAAATGTAAAGCCAAAAAGCAACGCCCCAAGAAGCAGCAAGTGCACTTTCTTAATCTTTAAGAGCCAGGCTGATGATTCCTGCAACATAGCGCTAGCTCTCTCCGCCTGGTATTCCACCTGGTCGGTTGCTATTTTCTTGCATGGTCTTCACCATAGATTCATCAATTTCGAAGTAAGACCTTAGTGGCGAAACTTTAGCTCCGTCAATAATCTGCTGCAATGTCGTTACGACATCGACACCTGGCTGCATACTCGTTGCACTATAGTTCAGAGCATCTTTTTGATACTGTAGATACAGAAGATCAACGTTTTGTAGCCCTTCAGGAGGCTTGAAACGCTCGCTCGCCTCCTTTTCGATAGCATCTAACTGAGGGCCGTCAAAAGCCTCTATTGCCAGCTGAGCTCGGGCCATAACCTCCTGGTAATCAGTTGAGCCAAGTAGCTCAGCAGAGGGCTGATATTGGTAGTCACCCCCCCCCGTTATAACCTTCCCAGAAAATCGATCATGCCAGAACCACCCAGAGAATCCAGTAATCACAATCACGAATGCCGAAACAAATATCAGGGTTTTTGCACGAAGAGAGGTAGGCAGCTTACGGCGCGGCGTCTTTGCAGACTCAACAACGGTAACAGAGGGTGATGGGCGTTTACGCTTGGACATATTACGCTCATTATAATACATCGCTTACGCTTTTACGCTACTTTTGATGCTAGGTTACTGTTTTGAGGCTTTTGATTTGCTCTTCGAACGTTTTGATTGAGCCGCAGCGGCGGCATTTCACTTCTATTTTGCCGGAAAAACTGGGACTTTTAAACAGCAGTTTGCCGCAATCGCACCGGTACTCATGTAATTGATTGGTTGCCATAGGTGATCCTCCGCTACTATTTGTAGCAGTGTATTCTTAAATAGTTCTTAATTTTTAGGTTTTTTCACTGCTGTGGACAAAAAGTTAAGAAGTTTTTAAGAATTATGTTGTTAAATAAGGCTGAAAATGAGCAAAATATTAGTCGTAGAAGACAATCCACCATTGGCCAAGAGCCTCGAGAGTTGGCTCAATAAACAACATGAGGTTTCAGTCGTCACCACCGGTAAAGCAGCTTTATCGGCAGTCGATGAGACTGAGTTTGACGTTATCATCCTCGATCTCGGCCTGCCCGACATCCCTGGTGACGACGTATGTAACGAACTTCGATCTAAAGACATTACCACGCCTATTCTTATATTAACCGCCAATGACGAAGTAAATACGAAGGTTAATCTGCTTGATCTTGGTGCCGACGACTATCTACTAAAACCCTTCTATATTGGTGAACTTCAAGCTCGCCTGCGTGCCCTGCTCCGCCGCGGCGGTGGCCAGCAAGGCGGAGCATATGCGCTCAGTGTTGGCGACTTAAGCCTTGACCCCAGCCGTCGGCGTGTCGTGCGCGACGGCAAGCCGATCGACCTACGGCGCAAAGAGTTCGACATCCTTGAATATCTCATGCATAACCGCGGCACCGTTGTTACCCGCGCCATGATCATCAACAATGCATGGAGCGAAGGAAGCGACCGGTGGAACAATACCGTCGATGTACATATGAAGTACTTGCGCGACAAGGTAGATAAGCCTTTCAAACGCAAGCTCATCAAAACTGCTTATGGGGTGGGCTATATGATTGATGACAGTGTATAGCTAGTAAGGTAAGATGCAAGAAAGGAGAGGCCATGAAAGAGGTTATTACAACCATCTTGACCGATGCAGGCAGTCGCGACAGCGCAGCTGTTGAAGACGCACTGCAAAAGCAAGCTATTGCAGCCCCGTGGATTAACGCTCCGAGCGAGTAAACCACGCATGGCCAGGCGCTACACCCGTGGTGCCTGGCCGCCAGTAACCACATGCCGCCACCCGAAATGTCTCGATTCTATACCAAATTCATCGAACCCCGCAGCTCCGACCCCGACACCCGCAACCGAGAGCTCATCCTCAACTACTTACTGATGGGGATATTTTTGCTGGCCTCACTCGCGTTCTTAGGCGCATTCATAAGTATGGTGTTTTCTGGCAAAGGCTACATGGTTGGCCGCCTGGTAAATGGCGGCATCGTTACGCTTATCTTTGCCCTGCTCTACTATTTAGCACGCGTTAAACGCCTGCTCCGCGCGGTGTCATTTGTACTAATAAGTCTACTCGTGTTCATCATTGGCAGCATGATGTGCCAGTGGGGGCTATTCACCCCAGCCGGCCTACTCCTGAGCGCCCTGGTTATTGTGATGTCCGGCATTCTGCTCGGGGCGCGCTACTCACTGTACACACTCTGTTTCTTGGCCGCATTATTCGGCATATTGCAATATGGGGATACCAAAGGCCTCATAGTCCCCGACACCACTTGGATGCAACGTAGCTCCGTAAGTAGTGACGTTTTTAGTTTCTTGATCGTCCTAGGCACACTTGCGTTTGTGTCATGGCTGTTTAATTACCAGATGGAGCGATCGCTCAAGCGCGCCCAACGTTCCGAGGCGGCACTTACCAAACAAAAAGCGCTCCTCGAGATAAAAGTCGAAGAACGTACCCGCGACCTGCAACGGGTGCAGCTCGAAAAGGTGCAGCAAGTGTACCGCTTTGCAGAACTCGGCCGCGTCAGCAGTGCCCTGTTCCATGACCTCGCCAATCACCTGGCAAATGTCTTGCTCGACATCGAGGGCCTCAAGCCTGCCGGTCGTTCCGAAATCATGAAACGCATCCAAAGTGATATTGGCTATATTGACGACGTGGTGCGGCGGGTTCGTTTGCAGCTCCGCGGGAACGTTGAGCTCGAAACTTTTGACGCCGTGAACGAAATTGAGCAAGTCGTAAAGATTCTTTCGTACAAGTCACTGCGAGCACAAGTAGCCATTACTGTAAGCCCCGCTCAACCTGGCCCGATTATGTTCACCAGCGATGTTACGCGCTTTCGCCAAATTATCATTAACCTCTTGAGTAATGCCATCGAGGCCTACCCCGACCCCACCAGCAAAAAAGCACCCAAGCGTAAGGTGACGCTCCATATTGAACAAAAAGATGGCGCAATTATTGTACAGGTAACCGACTGGGGCGTGGGCATTAAGCCAGCACGCCGCTCGAAAGTGTTTGAGCCATTTTACACCGATAAAAAAGAAGGTACCGGGATTGGGCTGTTTATTGTGCGGCAGATTATTGAGCAAGACATGAACGGTTCGATCGAACTCACCAGCGCCGCCACGCAAGGAACTATCTTTACTGTTCGTTTACCGCTGTCATGAAGATCAATGCTGCTATTACAAACGGCCTTCTATTCCTTCGGGCTGAGCAGCAAGATCATGGCGGGTTCGTAAGCCAATCGAGCCCCACGCAGCAACCGTGGCAACCGCAACACGAATACCGAACCACTTTTGTTCCTGCCCTGATGCTCGCAAGCTTAAGCCACCTTGAACAGCCTACTACTCATGAGGTTCGTAATAAACTTGCCGGTTTTTTACTCTCCCAAAAGAGCGCCATATGGTCGTTTAACTACTGGCAACGCGACACTGCCGAACACAAAGCGCTCCCGTACCCCGATGATCTGGATGACACATTCTGCTCTCTTGCCGCGCTTTACTTGCACAACAACGAGCTTATTACAGAAGAAGCCCTGGCCAACATGGTGAAGTTGTTGATTGCCACCGAGCAGAAAGTTGGCGGCCCTTACCGCACCTGGCTCATCGCAAAAGACGCACCCAAAATCTGGCAAGATATCGACCTTGCTGTGAATGCCAACATCGCCTACTTTGTATCATTGGTGAGTGAACCGCTACCGAATCTGGAGCGCTATCTCGAACAGCACATCACCCAGGCTACCTTTGGCTCGCCGTACTACCCCGTACCCTACGCGATGTGGTATTACCTCGCCCGTGCCTACCATGGCCCAAAGCGACCCGCTTTGGCCCGCACCATTGAACAGTACTGGCGCCAAAATACCAAGACTCACTCAGCGCTCAATGCCGCCCTTGCTCTTACTGCTTTACTGCGCCTGAAACCCAAAAGCACACTCATACCCCAGTTCGCCCAGTACCTTCTTGAGGCCCAGCAGCCCGACGGCTCCTGGCAGGCAGCCACGTTTTACCTCGACATTCCGCAAGCCGGTAAAAGTTTTTATCACGGCGCGCCGGTGCTCAGCACAGCGTTTGCACTCGAGGCATTGCAGCAATACTCTAACGGTCTTGCTTTCGCACAAAAATCTATTCACAAAACTTCGCCAGCCACAAATGTGCATGCACACATCATGCAAGCCGCTACCAACATGGCCGACGGTCTCGGCCCAAGCGTCAAGAAGCCATTTCGTAACATGCTCACCAAAATGGCAGAGAGCGACCCGGAGCACGAAATCACCACACTCCCCCATCTTTTTGTGCAATCCTTAAGCAACGCGCAGCAACTGCATCATGCTGAGCAACTTTCTGTCACGCTCGGGCTGGCAAATTTATACGGCTGGATCGCCTACACTATTTATGACGATTTTTTAGACGACGAAGGCAAGCCCGAACTGCTGTCAGTAGCCAATATAGCGCTGCGGTCTTCTCTGTTACAGTTCCAAAATGCCCTGCCCGATGAGCCCCAATTCCAGAAGCTTGTTGTACAAACATTTAATACGATGGACAACGCCAACACCTGGGAAGTTACTCACTGCCGATTCGTTGTTACTCAAACACACATTACAATCGGCACCCTGCCGCGCTTTGGGCAACGCCAAAAGCTGGCCGAACGTTCGCTCGGCCACGGGCTCACGCCGCTGGCACTTTTAGTGGCTTCGGGTGCTTCGCTGCACAGCCCGCAGGTTCGGGCCATTGAGCAGGCTTTTCGGCACTACCTGATCGCCCGCCAGTTAAACGATGATGCCCATGACTGGAAAGAAGACGCTCAGCGCGGGCATATTACCTATGTAGTGGCGCAAATCTTGCGGCAGCTTCGGGCAACAGGCGATCAGCCCTTCGAGACACTGCTCCCTGCCATGGAACACCAGTTCTGGAACCATACGCTCGTTACGGTCTGCCAGACTATGCAGCAACATATCGCGCGAGGGCAAGCCCTTATTGCCGATAACGCCTGCCTTGCACCCAACAATCTGCTTTTCAAACTTTTGTCGCAAACCGAAAAATCGGTGCTTAAGACGCTCAAAACCCAAAAACAGGCCCTTTCGTTCTTAGAAAATTACAGAGGCAAAAAAGTGAATTCTTAACTAATTCTTAATTTTTGTAACGATTCTTAAACTGCTTTAGTATAATGAGCCCATGCCTACACAAACACCTACCCGTTCATCTACTACCAACCGTTATGCCCTCGTCGACAATGCTATGACCATGGGCGAAAACGACCAACAATATGTTTTACGAGTAAAAGACCTCCCGAGCGACGAAAAACCGCGCGAAAAAATGCTGCTCACTGGCCCAAGCAACCTTACTTTACCCGAGCTCGTAGCAGTACTTTGGGGCGTTGGCACCAAAAAAGAAGAAGTTATGACCATGGCCCAGCGCATGATTGGTGAATACGGCAAAAAGGCCCTGGCAACTGAGTCGAGCCCGCAAAAGCTTGCCGAAAGCCTCGATATCCCGCTTACAAAAGCTTGTCAAATTGTTGCCGGCCTCGAGCTCGGGCGACGCTTCTACTCTCAAAAGGACGGTAAGTCAGTATATGTACGCAATGCTCGGCAAGCTCACCAGTACCTCAAAGGGATCGCCTACAGCAGCAAAGAACAGTTGCGCGGCTTGTACCTAAACAGCCGCTACCAAGTGGTGCACGACGAAGTTATTTCAGTCGGAACACTTACCTCCAACCTGGTGCATGCCCGCGAAGTATTCCAGCCAGCTATCGAGCACGGTGCTATCGCTGTCATTATTGCGCACAACCACCCTTCGAGCGCGCTCGAACCCACCGATGCCGACATCATTGTTACCGAGCAGCTTATCGAAGCTGGTAAGATACTCGGTATCGATTTGCTCGATCATCTCGTTATTACAAATAATGGTTACATAAGTATTTTGGAGTATACCAATGAGTAGTCTTGCTTACCCTTTGCCCGTTCTCGACAAACTTTTAAGCCATGGGTTGCCGTGGCAGCAGTCGCAAACGTTCCACGACGTCGACATGCCCGAACAGCACGGCCACCGGGCCGAGCTCATTGCTCAAATCGCTTCACAAGATTATTTCGCAATGGCAGCAACAACACTCGACCGAGTAAGCCACCACCTCAAAACCATTCACCACAGCGACTACTTCATTCTCGAAGACATCATCGAAGATCTGCTCTACCTACAATCACACTACAAAATCACCAAGAAATAGCCTCACCTCTGTTATAATAGAGCGCATGAGTTTATCTATAGGAATCGTAGGCCTACCCAACGTAGGCAAGTCCACCCTGTTCAATGCCCTGACCAACAACAACATTTTGGCAGCTAATTATCCGTTTGCCACCATTGAGCCGAACACTGGCATCGTGCCCATTCCTGACCCGCGCTTGGGCGAGCTGGCAAAGCTGTACAACTGCCAGAAGATTGTACCTGCCACCGTTACCTTCACCGACATCGCCGGGCTGGTGGCTGGCGCCAGCGAAGGCGAAGGTTTGGGTAACCAGTTTTTAGCACACATCCGCAGCACCAATGCCATCTGCCAAGTAGTGCGCGCCTTCGAGAACGACGACATCGTACACGTCGACAACAAGATCGATCCGCTGCACGACATCGAGATTATTAACACCGAACTGATCTTGGCCGACCTGCAAACCGTGCAAAAGCGCCTGCCTCGCACCGAAAAAGAATCGCGGGCCAACCCCAAGCTCAAACCAATTGCTGATACGCTCAAACGCGTCGAAGCGCTCCTCAACGAGGGCACGCCCCTCTCTAAGGTAAGCGACATCGACCCCGAACATATTGCCGACCTGCAACTCTTAACCGCCAAACCCATCATTTACCTGTTTAATGTGGATGAAGCTGGCCTGAGCGACACCACCAAGCAGCAGGAGCTTGCCAAGCTTGTTGCACCCGCCCAAGCACTGTTTGTATGTGCGCAGCTCGAAGCAGAGCTTAACGGGCTCGACGAAGCCGACCGCGCAGAGATGCTCGAAAGCTACGGCCAAACCGAATCAGGCCTCAACAAAGTGATTCACGCTGCCTACGACACGCTCGGCTTACAAAGCTACCTGACTGCCGGCGAAAAAGAGGTGCGGGCCTGGACTATTCCCAAAGGCGCAACCGCTCCGCAGGCCGCCGGCGTGATTCACACCGACTTCGAGCGCGGGTTTATCGCTGCCGAAGTGGTCGATTACGACGATCTTATCGCAGCCGGCTCAGAAGCCGCTGCCAAAGCCGTCGGTAAAGTGCGCACCGAAGGCAAAACCTACGTGATGCAGCCCAACGACGTCGTCGAATTCCGTTTCAACGTGTAGCCTTTACGAATGCGATTGAGCAAATGAGCCAAACCGGCCAATTCGTCGCCGTATCATGAGTGGCGTGGTGGTGTATGGATTACGCCCCAGCTGCGGCGTTAACAACGGTGTTGCTACTGGCTGCTGTGCCGTAAGTGGCGCCGAGCCAACTTCTGGTTTAGCTTGACGCGGATCGATAAACGGAGCCTGCGGAATGCCAATCTTCTGCACTGGTGCTGGTGGCTGTTGCTGAAATGCCTGCTGAGGTTGTTGCTGGCCAGCAAATTGCTGCCGAATCTCGATGACACGTTGTTGGATGAACGAGGCAATCGCCCGCACCGCCTGGGGCTTAAAGCCCGTAAAAGCCAGCACTTTTGTGGGTGTGCAGATTCTGACCGTACCGCTTAACAACTGCGCGCCGTAATCGACTTCGGAGATCATATCGTACCGAAGATCCTCAACCGACAGATGCAATAGTTTTTTATCGATAAGCAAAATACGCTGGTCGGTGACAAATAACATCGCAAGACCACCTTCGTAGCGCCCGCTCACCGCCCCTTCTATGGTTTCTCCAGGGAGTAGGATGTGCCGGAGCTCCAACACCTCTGGTCGATTCCAGAAGCGAACTTTCACGCCAATGGCTTTAAGTTGCTGATCAACTGATTCAAGCGTCACCATGTCGTCCTCCTTCACTTGTGCCTTCATAATAGGCGCTTTAAGCACTGAGCGCAGTTACGTACCACACTACAGCGCAGTGATATTCGTCACATATTGCCAAATCACACGGCATAGTTCATACTACACACATGTTGGCCTCCGCAAACGAACACGAGGAGCTGGTCAGCATCTTCCAAACTGGAACCAAGCTGACCTACAAAAAAGGTGAATTTGTTATTCGACCTGGCGAAACGCCCACGGGCGTTTTTTTTATCGAAAAAGGGATGGTGAAGGCCTATAATATCTCGAAGTATGGTGAAGAAAACTTGCTCAGCATTCGCCGCACCAAAGAGATTTTCCCGCTTATATGGGTGTTCCGCGGCGAAGACAACGGCATTATTTATCAAGCACTCGAAGAAACCATCGCCTGGCGGATTGGCCGTAAGCAATTTTTAGAGCACGTCGAAAGCTCCCCTGGTGCATTGCGGCCAATGCTTGATCTCACACTCGAAATGTATTTGATCCACTCAGAGCGCATTGTAAATTTGGAATACCGTACCGTGCGCGAACGACTCATATCGTTCCTACTCACCAGTGGTCGGCACTTCGGTAAAAAGCTCCCCAATGGGCAAATCCTGATCGACGTTCCACTCAAACAGCAAGATATTGCCAGCTCCATTAACGCTACCCGCGAAACGACCAGCCGCGAGCTAGGTAGGCTGGAACGACTTGGTTTATTGTCGAACTATCAAACGAAAATCACACTCTGCAAGCCAAAAGAGCTCGGCAAGTACTTGTAGCTATCAGTTCCACTTGAGCACGATATCTTGAATGGTCTTCACAATCTCTTCGTGCGGCGGGATATTGTTGTGGTCGTAGTAGTGGTTAACATCCATAAAGTTTTCGACCACGTCAAGACACACAATTTCGTCAGCCAAAAGGTGCATACGGTCAACCGCCGGTACGCTCGCCAACGGCGAAGCTACGATCAGGCGCTCGAGTTTATACGGCTTCAGGAAGGCAGCAGCTGCATCGAGAGATATACCATTACTAAACCCATCTGAAACCAGAATAACGTTGTGGTAGCGCAGCATATCAGGCTCCAATAAACCCGAACCACCAAGTAAACGATTCATTTTATGCAACTTTTCGAGCTTTTGCTCTTCGATCACATTCCGGTATTCACTGGCAAAAGCTTCGAGCTGCCCCGCCGAAAACATTCCGTTATACGTAAAAATACCGCTTTGGTCGATGGTACCAAGCGGCACATTTTCGCCCGGCAGCGTAATTTGTTCGGTAAGCAGCATCATGACCACACAGTGCAGCTGTGCCGCCAGATAACTCGCAATAATCACCCCACCGTCACTGAGCGCGACAACCGCGCAGTTTTCGTATCGATACTTGGGCACGATTTTTTGCGCAAGAAGCTCAGCGGCCTGTGTACGATCTTTAAAATACATACCGCCAGTTTAGCACAATCACCAGGAGTTAGCCGACTTTTGTAAGAAGATAGAACCGCTCACGGTTACCATGCGCGCCCGCAACCTGGCTATCTGCCTTTGCACGGATCACAAATAATTTTTGTACCCACGTTTCGAAATCTTTAAGGATCTGCCGGCGGATTGTATCATTTTTGATCACACCCTTATTCTTGAGTCTGTCGCCTGCTTCAAACTGCGGCTTGACCATAATGACATATTGAGTTTTCGCCGACCCCAACTTGTGAGCGTTTGGTAGTATCTCGCGCAAGCTAATAAACGATACATCGGCGACTACAATATCAGGGGTAGCGAGCGGATTTTTGAAGTCTCGAAAGTCGGTTTGCTCAAAGAGTGCGATGCGTTTGTCACCGCGTAAACTTGGATGCAATTGGTCGGTGCCGACATCCACGGCAATCACTTGTTCTGCACCATGCGTCAGCGCGTATTGGGTAAACCCGCCGGTAGATGAACCGATATCGAGCACTACTTTATTAGTAAAGTCGATACCCAGCTCTTGCGTTACCGAAGCTAGCTTGAGCGCCGCGCGCGACACATATTGTTCAGATACGAGCAGCTCGATCTGATCATCACCGGATACAACCTGGCCCGGCTTAGTAGCAACTTCACCATTTACGCACACCTGTCGTAGCTTGATATAGTTCTCGGCTTGACTGCGCGTCGACACAAGCCTTTGTTCTACCATCGCAATATCAAGTCGCTTTCTGTACATTGTAAACTTATTCTATACCAAAGAACTCATAACGTCCTGTGCGTCCATAACCATAAGCTCCGGAAAAGTCACACCGCTATCGAGATGTCGGCCAACCGCCGTAATACCAATCATATCACCGGCGGTCATAAAACCACCCTGCCCAACCGCACGACTGAACCAGTGATCGATCATCTCATCTTGAAACTCACTACTGCTCGCTTCTGCAAGCGCCGCATCTTCAAAAAAACACGCCGACAGCACCGCAACTTCTTGCTGGCTCATCGGTGGAGGCAATACGTTGTATTCAAGAAGAGCCTCACCCACTGATGCTTCTGCGTGGTAGGCAATCCCTTCACTTGCCGCACGTTCCACGATATCGTCTGCGTCTGCGAACTCAAAACGTGCACAGTGAGTAATTTCGTGAGAAACGGTAAGCATCAGCTCAACAAAGCGACTCGCTATCTTACGACGTTTTACTAAATTATATGGGAGCCACAGCTCAAAATTCTGCGCATCAACAGCCGCGCCCGCATCAGGTATTCTGTTGTTTGCCTGCCATACGGTGACAGACTTTGGAAGCTCCCATGATATATCGACATGCTCAAGACCCTCTTGCGCCAAACTTGCGGCAGCCTCAAGAACAGGTCGTACGGCGCGTTTATGGCCACCGTTCCACCTTCCCCCACCCCAGGCAATCTCGATACTCTCTGGAGAACTCATATGATTATTCTTTTACGCGTTCGCGATAGGCTCCTGTGGT
>CAYNBU010000001.1:11610-19701 GCA_964395925.1 uncultured Candidatus Saccharibacteria bacterium | reverse complement strand
CCGTCGATCAAACTCTTGATCTTCACGTTCACAATTGAACCGCCACGACCCATAACTTTTTGGGAATACTCAACCACACGGTACGGCGTACCGTCCATCTGAAATACCTGCCCTTTTTTGAGGTCTGTTACGCCTAAAGCCATGAAAGCCTCCTAGTTACTTGCAACAAATGGTAGTAATGCCAGGTGACGTGCACGCTTGATAGCAGCACTCAAGTGACGTTGCTGACTCTCGGTTAAGCCAGTCTTCTTGCGACTTTCGATCTGACCATACACGTTTACGTAACGTTGCAAGGTCTTGAAGTCTTTGTAGTCAAAATATGCTACATCGGTTTTTCGCTTAAAAATCTTTGCCATTATTGTTCTCCTTTAGAACGGGATGTCGTCGAGATTAATCGGTTCATCACCAATGTCTTCGATTACAACATCATCTTTTTTCTTGCTGGGGGTTGGTTTGCTGTCACTGCTTGGTGCGGAGCTTGCAGATGCTGGTGCATCACCGCCACCTTCACCACGGCCGCCTAAGAATGTAACATCCTGTGCGACAACCTCAACCTTACTGCGCTTCTGACCATCTTGTTCCCAAGAACGGCTTTGAATGCGTCCGTTAACCAGAACCGGTCGCCCCTTGGTGACATATTGCGCTACGCGCTCACCTAACGGCCCCCAGGCCACGATATCGATGTAATCGGTGGCTTCTTGCCAGTTGCCGTCGCTGCCTTTGTAGCTGCGGTTCAGCGCAAGGCTAAAACTACAGACACTTTGGCCGTTTGGCGTTTGGCGAACTTCTGGATCGCGGGTTAGATTCCCCATTAAAATTACTTGGTTAAAGCTTCGTGCCATAGTGGCTTCCTCCTTTTGTTATAAGACCTATGTCTTGCTTAGTTGTACCTATACCCTAATCCTTGAACAGCATAGCCGTCAAGAATTCTAAACTTCTGATTAACTTTCGTCTGAAGCGTCGTCTTTGTCGCCGTCTTCATCTGCGCGATCACCACGTTCGGCGATTTTGGCAGCTTTTTCAGCCTTTTCGGCTTCGGCTTTAGCGATAGCTTTGAGGTCTGGGCGAACAATCAGGTAACGAATAACTTCGTCGGTGATGTTCAGCAGACCTTCGATCTTCTTAACTGCTTCACCAGGCATTTCAACCGTGTAAAAAACGTACACAGCGTGCTCGTTTTTGGCAATTGGATACGCCAGCTTGCGCTTACCCCAGTTGTCGGTAGCCGTTACTTTACCGCCGTTATCGGTGATAATCTTGGTAACGCGCTCCTCGGCCTTGGTCAGATCTACTTCGAGATCCGGGTGATACAGTACAGCAATCTCGTACTGAGCCATGAGAACTCCTTCCTTTGGTCTTATCGGCCCGCCGGCCCTATTGGCAGCGAGCTGAAGTTAATAACCCCGTTAGTATACCGTAGTCACCCCTGTTAGTCAAGCTAGGCTGCAAGCTTGTCACCAAGCCGCTCTACAATAGCCTGCGTCTGATGCACTCGCCCAAGCTGACGTTTTACTAAATTAGCGGGCTTCCTCGTAAAATGAGGAGGAATTAAGCCCTGGTTGTGCGCATGCGTATAGAATCTTCTGATGGGTTCTGTCGCTTGGTAAGTAGCCTGGGACAACAGCCACTGCCCAAGATATCGTTTACGAGCGTTGCTCCTGCTATACAAAAACTCATCTATTTTAGACTCTGAAATGTGCGTCATATCTTGGTCTAACATGTACTCAATAAAGAAGCTTCGCATACTAACTTTCGATCCCACACGCAGGGCTCCTGCGTGCAATCGAGCCCGCTCTTCTTCGGTAAGTCTTACAATAACAGGATCAACATCGCGACAGTCGATCGCCTCCTCGGGGACATAATTTGAAGCCGCAAAAACAAGCAGTTTAAAGGCTGCTGCTTGATCATTACTAATTTCTGGCCCTTCGAATCTGCGATGGTAGATCATGTGGTGTTCCCACCAATCTACATCCTGAATACGTGATTCGCGGAGTGCTTGCCCCATTGTGTGATCAGCCAGCCTTAACTGTGAACCTGGATGAAAAGCATGGTGCTTATCCACAAGGTCACCCCGTATCGGAAGATCGTATTCAGGAGGTCGAAGCGGCAGCGGCATTCCTATCACATCAACTGGTGTGACAAGAAGCTCACTCACTACACACGGCCTTCATTTATCATAATTGCTCTAAGCATAGAAGAAAAATCGGTGGGCAGCAACAATCAAATTTACAGCACTTTTAAATGGCTAGGCTGTGGGGTCGTCATCAGTTGGGATTTCGTCTAGGGCTTGGTCGGCTTCGGATGGAGCCGCAGCAGGTGCGCCAAACACATCATCAAGCGAACTCACCAGCACTTCGCGTGGGCGGGCACCGTCGGCCGGGCCCACAATGCCCTGCTCTTCCATGGCTTCGATCATGCGCGCTGCACGCGCATAGCCCACGCGCAAACGGCGCTGCAATAAGCTGGTGCTGGCTTTGCCGCCTTCTACGACCACACGCACGGCATCTTTCCACATATCATCGTCGGCTTCGTTAGCGCCATAGTCGGCCACAATCCCACCCTTGCCGTTGAGCTGCACCGGCTGGCTAATCACTTCGTCATCGTACTGCGGCGGTCGCTGCATGCGGATAAAATCGGTGACCTTCATAGTTTCAGCGTCTTCAATAAACGCCGCCTGTACACGCTTTGGCTTGGGCATGTCGCTCGTGAGCAAGAGCATGTCACCCCGCCCCAGCAACTTTTCGGAACCGATCTGGTCGATAATAGTGCGAGAGTCAACCTGGCTAGCCGTGGTAAAAGCAATGCGCGCTGGCACGTTCGCCTTAATAAGACCAGTAATAACGTCCACCGACGGGCGTTGCGTAGCCAGCACCAAGTGAATACCGGCAGCACGAGCCTTCTGCGCCAAGCGCACAATCAGCGCTTCCACATCGCGGGCAGCCATCATCATCAGGTCAGCCAACTCATCGATAACCACCACGATATACGGCATACCCTCTTCTTTTTTGAGGTTGTTATACTCCTCGATATTACGGCGGCCCGATTCTGCCATCGTCTTGAGGCGGCGTTCCATCTCGGCCACTGCCCACTTGAGCGCGCTAATACACTTCTCGGGTTCGTTAATCACCGGTGTTAGCAGATGCGGAATATCGTTATACGGGGTGAGTTCTACCTGCTTGGGGTCAACCAAAATAAGTTTGAGGTCGGCGGGGCTGTTACGATACAGCAGGCTCGTCAAAATATCATTAATCATTACCGATTTACCCGAACCGGTTTGACCAGCTACGAGCAAGTGCGGCATCCTGGCCAGGTCGCCTACAATGGGCACACCGGCAATATCTTTACCGATCACAAAGCCCAACGGGCCTTTCACATCTTGCCACTCGCGGGTCTGCAGCAAGCTGCTCATGCGCACGGTGGCCGCTTTGACGTTTGGCACCTCAATACCCACAGCACGCTTGCCTGGGATCGGTGCTTCGATACGAATGGAGTGCGCAGCTAAGTCGAGCGCCAGGTTGTTCTCGAGCGCCGTAATCTTGGTGAGTTTTACCCCTGTTGGCGGCTTCATGGTGTACTGCGTCACACGCGGGCCAATATTGGCCCCTTCCATCTCGACTTTAATATTAAAGTGTGCGAATGATTCTTCGATTGCCTGGGCATTGCCTTCGACGTCACCGGCATCGGCTTTGTCTTGCTTTTGGTTCAGCAGATCAAGCCCCGGGAACTTCCAATCCGGATCGCTGGTAGTCGTGAGTGCCTGATGATCTTCGGCAGGAGCCAGTTTCTGGGCAGAGTTACGGAAGGTGCTCATGTGCGCCGGGGTCTTATCTTTGCCATGATGTTCTACCGGAACACCTTCGTTCAGCTTAAAGTTGTTGGCTTCGGCCTTTTGCTTGAGCGCTGTCAGATCTTCGTCGGACTGTTCAGGCTTCTTGAAGAGGTCGCCCAGCTTGAGGATAACTTTTGGTGAGACACCCGATGCAAAGAAGAAGGCCAACATTGCGAATACAAAGAATAAAATACTCGCCGGGAACTTATTGACCGCGAGCAACACCGCGTTACCCACAATTGCACCAACCTCACCGCCATGTCCGCCGGTGTAAGTTACTCCGTCATAAGCAGCAAACGCCGTATGCAGCCAGGCAGCACTGAGCACGAGCAGCGCCAACATACCACTGAATTTACTGAGGGGAATATGATGGTCTTCACTGGTAAACTTGAGTGTACCAAAAAATACCAAGGCTACGGGTGTCAGCCAGGCAGCCCAACCAAATGCCCAGTACACACTATAGAATAATCTTTCTGGCAGATCGCCGCCAACTCCAAAGCCGCCTAGTAACAAAAAGAAAGCGGCCACAAACATTATAATCGCGCCAGCAAGCGGCCAAAACGGAGATGGTTCGGCGACTTCTTCTACCTTTTTGCGACTACGAGTCGCTGGTTTTCGGGTTTGTTTTTTCTTTTTTGCCATAACTGCTTTGATTATACACTTTTATTGATGAGGTTCTAGGGGTAGCTCTTCTGCCATGAGGAGCTTGGCGAGCTCAGCGGTCGCAGCTGCTTGTTGAAAAGTACCACGAAGCTCTGACTGGGGCATTCCAGCACCAGCCTCGATAATTTCATCGAGTACCATTTCGCGCTCGATTAACAGACCAAGCACCCAAGGGCTATCACCCGCTTCGTCAAGCAGTAGGCGATGTGTCCTGGGCGAGTATCCTTGTTCTGTACTCATGCTATGTATTATAGCAAAAATTACATCATTTGTCAATCGGGCTTATGCTTTAGACGCCGAAGGCGTGGCGCTCCAGCCACGTAAGGCGTTGGTTGGTGATTTTCCGATCACGTTCCATGAGATCGAGGATAACATCAAGCGCATCGGCAATGCCGCTAAATCCCTCTTCCATTCTCGTCTCAAGCCTATCAATACGACTATTAGTACGCGCTTCAGATTCGGTAATAGCCTGCACTACCTCCGTCTTGAAGAATAGTTTCAGTTCATTCATCTGCTGGTTGGTCATACATTTATACTACCAACCAAATCTTAAATAGTTCTGAATTATTGTTGTGCTTTTTTAGTCGGGTTGATCCTGGCCGAGCAAACGCGCGCGCATTTCCTGGAAGCGCTTTTGCTGGTCTTCGACCATCTCTTCGGGCGACTTCTGAGCCGATTGCTGAGCCTTACCATTACTCTGGTTCTGCGGCTTACTCTCGCCCTTGCCACCACCGATAACATTCACCACCGGAATCACAATTGGTGACCGGCCAGTTTGTTCGTACAAGAAGTGCGTGACGTGCTCTTTGATCTCTTGCTTGAAGCGATCCAGGTCAACGCGTTTGAAGCGCTGGCCAACAGCACGGCGCAGTTCGGCACGGAAGGTGTTCATCAGCTCTTCGGAGTCACGCATGTAGATGAAGCCGCGGCTAATGATGTCGGGGCTGGTGAGCAGGTTGCCGGTTTTGCGGTCAACAGTCAGTACCACGGCTACCAAACCTTCTTCAGAAAGCATGATGCGGTCTTTAATGACCACGCCGTTTACGACTGAGCCGTTTTGGTCGACTAATAAGCTCCCGTGCGGTGCTTCGGGGCCTTGCTCCCACTTATCTTTGGTGAACAAGATGCTGTCGCCGTTGTCGGCCATGATTACGTTATCGCGCTTCCAGCCTTCTTCGACAGCCATCTCAAGATAGCGTTTGCGGTTGAGTGTACCCGCGTAAATTGGCAAAAAGAACTTCGGTCGCACAATGTGTAGCAACTCGCGGTATTCGTCACGGCGGGCGTGCCCAGACACGTGCAGCGGGCCGCAACCGTCGACCTCGTGGGTCGGGTGGCGATACAAGTGTACGCCGTAGCCAGTCAGTTCATTACCGATTTCTTCGTAACGGATTTCGTTACCCGGAATCGGCGTTGAGCTCACAACAACGGTGTCGCCAGGATGCAACTTAATGTATTTGTGCGAGCCTTCGGCCATACGTTGCAAGGCAGCGTTTGGCTCCCCTTGCCCACCAGTACACATAACCAGTAACTGGTCGTCGGGCACGTTGGCAGCTTCGCGCATGGCGATAATCGTACCTTTTGGAATCTTCAGAATGCCCTGGCGCACGGCGATTTCGGCGTAGCTCATCATGCTGCGCCCGTCGAGGGCTACTTTGCGCCCGGTTGCCACGGCAGCGTTCACGATCATTTGTACGCGGTTCATGTTACTCGAGAAGATGGCCACAAATACGCGGCCCTCGGCGCGACTCACAATGTCATGAAAGCTCTGTTGCAAGGTGTGCTCGGTGGGTGTACGACCGGGCAGTTGCGTGTTACAACTGTCGCTCATCAGCAGCAGCACTCCTTCGTCACCAAGTTGCTTGAGTCGTTCAACGTCAGTTGGTTTTTCATCAAGTGGCTCAGGGTCCAGGCGCCAGTCACCGGTGTTGATGATGCGTCCAACCGGCGTATCAACAATCATGCAGCTCGATTCGGGCACAGAGTGCGTAATGCGCACCAGCTCAATCATGAACACCCCAAGCTTGAGCCGCTCGTGGCTATCCATATTCATGACCACCGTTTTTGGTTCGTAGGTACTGCCGGTTTCGGCGTTCAAATCAGCAAAGGTCTTCTCGACCACGCCAATGGTAAAGCGGGAGCCGTAAATCGGCGCCGGGTACTTGGGCACAATATGCTTGAGGCCACCCAAGTGGTCGAGGTGCCCATGACTAATAACGTAGCCGCGGATTTTGTGTTTAATGCTGTCGAGGTATGTAGTGTCGGCAATGGTGTAGTTTACGCCCGGGAGTTCAACGCCCAGGTTGTTACCACAGTCTAAGATGACAGCATCGTTCTGCCACTCCACCACTTGCATGTTCTTTTCACCAATTGCTTCTTGGCCGCCCAAGAACGTAATCTTGAGCTTGTCGAAGTCTTCGGTGATCTGGTTAGCGCGTGGTTTAGCTGTTTCGAGGTTTGCTGACGCATATTGTTCAAGCGCCTTGTGAGCATCGTCTTGATTGCGACGCTGGGCGCGCATAGCTGCCCCGCGACTGGCACGACTGGCACCACTAAGCGATGTGCCATTATTCGATTTTTTTGGTTTTGAGCCGCCCTTCGCAGGGCGATTAGCCGGTTTTGCAGCTGGACGTTTGTTCGCCTTTGGCGCACTCGGTTTTTGAGGTTTTGGTTCTATCATTTTTTCTCCTTTTTCTTGTGTAAGAGAGTTATTGTTAATTACTTAGGTAATTTTTGGAGGATCACGGGAATCAGCGCAAAATCGTCGATCAGGGTCTGACGCATTCCTCCGTTATACAGTGCAGCGGCCGGGTGAAACAGCGGTAAAATTACCTGTTTTCGGTCGCCGAGCACAATTCGTTTGGGCTCACCATGAATCTGGCTAATCTTCTGCTCAGGCAGAAAATATTCCATGCTGTGCCGACCCAATGTCACCACCAGTTTTGGTTGAATGACATTAAGTTGACGCACCAGGTAGGGCCAAAATTCTTTCTTTTCTTCGGGCAACGGATCACGGTTGTTGGGCGGACGGTACTTCACAATGTTGGTGATGTAAATGTCTTCGCGCTTGAGGCCGATCATCTCGAGCATTTCGTTGAGGAACTTCCCGGCGGCTCCTACAAACGGCTTGCCTTGCAGGTCTTCGTTTTTGCCCGGCGCTTCGCCAATAAATACGATGTCAGCATTGGGGTTGCCGTCGGCAAACACCAGTTGCGTGGCTTGCTCGGCAAGCTCCGGGCACACCTTGTTCTTTACGATTTCGGCGGCAATTGCCTGTAGGTCGTCTTGCTTACTCATGCGTTATCTCCGCCAATTGTGCTTTAAACGACTCATACTGTTGCTCAAATGGTATCGTACCGTCAATCTTGATCACCTTTTCGTCGTCGCCCGGTTGGTCGGTATGTGTCGCATGGCGATCCATAACCTCTCGCATCTCTGGCTCGGGCAGCTGCCTCTGATCTACCGTCCCCTCTCGAGTCATACCTCTTTGCAGCGCCACGTCGTAAGGCGTCTCGACACTAACCAGGACTACTTGCGCACTATGTGATGAAGCTAGCGTACCCAGGCGCTCTCGGTCAACACGTTTGTTACAGTGCGCA
>CAYNBU010000001.1:0-11510 GCA_964395925.1 uncultured Candidatus Saccharibacteria bacterium | reverse complement strand
CAAGTGAACCAAAAATCGAAAGTCGCATTGCATCGCTGCTAAGACGTATCGTTCCTGTTTTTTCGGCAAGATTACGCGCAAAGTAACTTTTGCCCGAACCGGGTACACCGAGAAATGTATATACTGTTGCCTCACTCATGCTTTACTTCTTTGCTTTGCCCCGTACCAGGATTTTAATGAGGTTAATGGAGTTGCGGACGACGCCGAGCATCAACAAGAGAGTGATGGCATACAGGAACAAACTACCAGAATCGATACTCCACGAAGCAAAGCCGTAGGCCAAGGCACCTTCAATCAGCATGCCTGTAAGCGCGCCTGCGATAGTGCCGTTGTGCCATTCTTTGAACTGTTCGAGCTTATTGGTATGTTTACTCATATGCCACCCCTTCTTTCTTACTTCTTGTCTTTGGCCTCGCGGGCTGCGGCGCGCATGCTCAGTTGCAGGCGACCACGGTCGTCAATAGCTACCAATTTCACGGTTACTTTTTGACCCTCTTTCAGTACATCGCTCGGCTTTTCAACGCGCTCTTCTGAAATCTCAGACACGTGCACCAAGCCGTCTTTGCCCGGCATAATCTGCACGAAAGCACCAAAGTCCATAACCGTTACCACTGGTACATCGGCGTAAATCTTGCCCACTTCGGGTTCAGCTACAATGCTTTGGATGTACTGAATCGCAGCGTCAATCGACTTTTTGTCGGGGCTGGCAATGAACACAATGCCTTCGTCTTTAATGTCGATCTCGGCACCGGTTTCGGCAATAATCTTGTTAATCGTTTCACCGCCCTTACCAATCACTTCGCGGATCTTGTCGGGGTTAATGGTGATCGATTCAACACGCGGTGCGTACTGGCTCATCTCACCCGGTTTGTCGATAGTTTCGAGCATGTGCTTGAGGATGTGCGCACGGCCGTCTTTACCTTGCAACAGTGCTTGCTTGAGGATAGTAACCGGCAAACCATGCACCTTCATGTCCATTTGCAAAGCAGTGATACCTTCGGTGGTACCAGTAACCTTAAAGTCCATGTCGCCCGCAAAGTCTTCGGCGTCAGCGATGTCGCTAAGTACATACGGTGTATCACCGTCCATCATCAAGCCCATAGCGATACCGCTCACCGGTCGCTTCAGCGGCACACCAGCGTTCAGCAGTGCTAAACAGCTTGAACAGGTGGCTGCCATACTGGTAGAACCGTTCTGGCTCATAATCTCGGTGACCGATCGCATAACATACGGGAACTCTTCTTCGGTGGGCAGCACCGCAGTGAGTGCGCGTTCTGCTAAGTAACCGTGGCCGATTTCGCGGCGACCCGGACCCATCAGGCGCTTGACTTCACCAACTGTCCAGCCGGGAGCGTTGTAGTGGTGCAAGTAGCGGCGTTCACCCTCTTTTTCCATGGTGTCTACTAATTGTGCGTAGCTGAGTGGAGCTAATGTAACGATGTTCATGGCCTGTGTCAGACCACGAGTAAAGATGCTCGAACCGTGAGCCCGCGGCAAAATACCAACTTCACTGCTTAAGGGGCGAATTTCGGTAAGCGCACGGCCATCTGGGCGTACTTGTTCCTTCACGATTCCGTCGCGCACATCTTTGTGCAACGCTAGTGTAAATGCGTCGTCGTACTCATTTTTTTGTTCAGTAACCGCCTCTTCGCCAATCTCGGCGATAAAGTGTTCATACATTTGTTCACGAACCTGCTTCACCAGGTCGTTTCGTTCTGGATACGGCAGGCGCAAACCAGTACCAAGCTTACCGGCAACCCAGGTGTCAACGCGTTGCTGAATGTCGGTGTCAGGCAAGCTGAGTTCGTATTCTTGAGCCGTTACACCCACCTTCTCTGCCAGTTCTTTTTGCAAGGCAATAGCTGGCTGGATAGCATCGTGACCAAATTGCAGCGCGTCGGCCACGACTTCTTCGGTAACTTCGTTGGCACCTGCTTCTACCATCATGATACCTTCGGAAGTACCGGCAACGACGAGGTCGAGCTTGCCAGTGTTCAGGTCGTCAGCTGAAGCAAAAGTGGTAAACTTGCCATTATCATCCAAGCCAATACGTACACCGGCCACCGGGCCATCAAATGGCGCGCCGGTGAGCATAAATGCAGCACTCAGGGCAATCATAGCGATCATGTCGGGGCGAAATGCCGGATCCATGCTCAAAACAGTGGCAATACCCTGCACTTCGTGGCGGTAGCCTTTTGGCCACAAGGGGCGAATTGGGCGGTCAATGAGGCGACCGATCAAAATCGCATCGTCGCTGGGGCGACCTTCGCGCTTAATGAATCGCGAGCCGCTGATCTTACCAGCAGCGTACATCTTCTCTTCGTAATCAATGCTCAGCGGAAAGTAGTCGAAGCCCTTGAGCGGGTTGCTGCCGACCATAGCGGTGCCAAGCACCACGGTGTCGCCGTAACGGGCGATTACTGAGGCGCTACTACGAAAGCCAACGCGGCCAACTTCGAGTGTCAGCGTACGGCCGCAGAACTCAGTTTCTACTGAAATTATTTTTTTACCTAACGGATTGACGGTTTGTCCCATCTGTTTTTCCTTTCTGAGGTGGTTCGGTGCATAGTTCAAATATACAATCGACGCTTGTGCAAGTTATGGATGTCGAATATATATCTGCTACCCTGCAACGAACCGGTGTCAGCGTGTTAATGTGCACAAGCTTGCGGCTCGGGTTGCGAGCCGGTGTAGCCTGGGCAGATTAGCGACGAATCTTGAGCTTTTCGGTGAGCTCAAGGTATGTGTTGCTGTCTTTTTTAGCCAAATAGCGAAGCAGGCGCTTACGCTGGCCGACCATTTGTAGCAGCCCGCGGCGGGCCATAAAGTCTTTTTTATTAATCTTGAGGTGCTCGGTAAGCTCGTTGATACGAGCGGTCAGAATACCGATCTGTACCTCTGGTGAACCAGTATCTTTCGCGTTGGTCTGCAAGTCTTTGATAATTACTTGCTTCTTGTCGGTTGAAATCATCTATTTCCTTATGTTAACTTGACGAGATTGATGGCGTTACCGGCAATTATAGCAAACTTCTCTCTGTTACGCAAGGGTGAAGATTTATTCTACTTGCCAAAAAGCTTACCAAAGAACGATTTCTTTTGCTGGTAGCCAGCCCCTTCAAGAGCCGCAAGCAGTGGCTTTTTAATTTTATCTGCCTCGAAATTATAAGAATACTTGTTACTTGCCGAGTCCCCGCCAAAATGATGCGTATAACCCATTTTCTTCGTACCAAACGATTTACCACTAAAAGTATCTGAGGATTTCTCAAACGATAACCCCCCTTTACTTACATCAAGCCCGCCTTGAGTATTTTGCTGCGAGAGTTTTTCTTTATACGTAAAGGTGTTGTCGGGGTTTAGGGTGACTGTTATCTGATACCCGAGGTCTATACTACTGCCCGAAAGTGCACCGCGTGCAGCCTCGTCCTGTTGCCAGCTACCTATGACTTGCTGTCCCTGCAAAGCAAAGGTTGCACCATCCTGGTTTTGATTGAGTGTTGCAATAATTTGTTCCATAAGCTAATTCTATCATGAGAATAGGATTGTGGTTCAAGGGGATATACTCTGGGCTATTTATCTAAAAACTTGTCTGCATAAGAACTCAGTACGCTGTTGATCATCGGCTGGTACTTAGTATTATGATTTTTTGCATACTTTTTAAAAAGATCTAGGCTGTGCTTGTCTATTGCAATGGTGATCTTCTCTTTTTCGACCCGACTGACGAGTTCAGCCGGAGATGGCAAAAAATCACGAACAACCGTCGCATCTGCCAGAGATTGCTCAACGTCTGCTGGCGCGTCTGTGTAGTTAATTGTGTTGCGCATATAGCTTCTTTCCTTTCCGCCAGTATCCGGCACCGATGATGCGAATATGGCCCTTTCTTATGGTGAATCTAACGGTAGCAATACCGCCCTCAACAGTTTTACCAATGCAAAAATACCGCTTTTCTTCCGATGAATGCCTTACGTCAACCAACACGGACTATTTCAAGTGATCTGCGCGAGCAGGTCTTTGTCAAAGGTAACGACCCCGTCTTTGCCGCCGACAGCGAGCAGTAAACAATCGGCGTAGTCGAGCTTGGGGTGGTTTTTATACAACTTGAGCGCATGACACGTACTGTCGGCTACCTGAATCTGCGGTGCTGCCAGTAGTGCTTCTATGGCCTCAGCAATGTCTGGCCGCGCCATCTTGTAATCGTGAAACTCCAACACAAAGCAAAGTTCTACCAAGATAGCGTCTAAAATACTGAATTCGTTTTTGGCCCCACCTTGTATCTGGGCAATTGCCTGTTCGGCCAGCGTCTTGTCGTCGCCCGTGATAATTCGTACCAGCACGTTCGTGTCGATGTACTTCACAGAGCTTTTGCAGCTTTCTCTGCAGAACGCTGCCGTATTGCCCGTTTAAGCTCACCATCGGACACAGCGTGTTGTGCGTGGTGCTTACCCCAAAACTTTTTCATAACAGCACCAAGGGCAGGCTGAGGAGATAGCACAATCTTGCCGTCTTTTATTTCGGCCTCCATGATACGACTTTTTGTAAGGCGTAGTGCTTTTACATACTCACTCGGTAACGTGATTTGGTTCTTGCTTGTTATGGTAATGTTTTGCGTACTCATGTAAGGAGTATATCATTTCCTTACTTTTAAATCAAGTGGACTTATGTATGAGAGCTACAAGTCTTGTGTTCAGTTTGGGGTTTGTAGATTTTGGTAGATAGCCTCTGCGCTCAAATCTTGTACAGGCAGCGCGTCTTTCACGTTGTAGTCACCCACCGTCAAGCGGCGTAAATCGGCCGTGTAAGCACCGGTTTTGAGTGTTTCACCGATGTCTTGCACCAAGGTGCGAATGTACGTGCCGCTCGACACGTCCACCGTAAACGTGAGTTTGGGATATGTGTACTCAACGTCCGTGTAGCCGTGAATCGTCACCTGTCGCGGCTCGATTTTTACCTCTTTGCCAGCACGAGCCAGCTCATACGCCCGCTTGCCACCAACCTTAATCGCCGAGAAAGCCGGTGGAACCTGGCTCAAAGTACCCGTAAATTGCGCCAGAGCAGCCTCTACGGCAGCCTCAGATGGCTCTTCGGTGCTCACGGGAGTCTTTTCCCCTTCTTCATCCCCAGTGGTACTGGTGAGCCCCAGGTGCGCCACCGTAAGGTATGTTTTATCAAGCTTGCTAAACTCTTCTGCTCGTTTGCAGTAGGTGCCAATCACAATAATCACCAAACCCGTAGCCAGCGGATCCAACGTGCCGGTATGCCCTACTTTGGGCTTCTTTACCCCACTGCCACGCAAAATGCCGCGCACCTTCGCCACCACGTCAAATGACGTCCAGTCTTTGGGTTTATCTAGTAAGAGAATTCCGTCCATTGCTAGGCATTATATGCCAGGAGTACCGAAGTTACCAGGGGTCGGTGGCATCATAGGCGGCGGCACCGGAGGCGGTGCGGCTGGTGAAGCCGGGGCTGCCGTAGTATCTATCGGCGGTGTATTGGGTACGAGCTGCGGGCTTGCGCTGAAGCTTGGCTCCTGCGGCATTGGTGGCTGTGGAGCTGGCTGCGGCGGCACTGGAGTTGGCGTAAAAGCATCGGGCGCTACTGATGCAGGAGCTGGCGCTGCATTTGTTCCACTAAAGATATCGTCGTCGAGGTTCCCCGCTGCCGAGGTGATTACTTTGGGCTCCGGCGGAACATAAGGGGGTGCCGGTGCTGGTGGAGTGACCTCAGAAGGCGCTGAGGTTGGCGTGAACGGCAACGGTTCGGCTGGAGCTTGTGGCTCGTGCAGACCGTCGCCCAATGGCTGCGCGCCCAACGAAGCAACTGGTGGAAGCGGCTGGTCTTCGGTCGAAGCATTAATAGCATCCGATACAGCATCACGTGCACTATCGACTGTGCCGGCTGGTTCGGTCGCAGCGTCTGTTTTTTCGACATGCGGACTATTAACATCCTCTTCTATCTTACTTAGTGTTTCGGAGTTAATGACCGCTTTGCCATCTGTGGGAGCGAGCGGTTCGAATGGTGCTGGAGCCGTATCTGGCTTGGTCGAAGAACGATTAAGTAGCGGTGAGGTAGCACCAGCGGCTGCGTTCGTGAATGGATCAGTTGATGGGTCGAGTTTGAGATCGTCGGGCTCGGCATTTGCGGTAAGTGTACCGCCCAAGGTTGGCGGTTCGAGCGCCATATTTGTATTCGTCGGTAAATCGGGCTGCTTTGCAGGAGCCGGAGGCGCGTCGGGCAGCTGGCCCTCGTGCAATTTAGAAATCTGTGGCGTAGGTGGTGCTAGGTCGGCAGCTGCGCCGGCTGGTGTCGGAGGAACGAACGGAACTGCAGGAGCAGCAACCGGTTCTTCTTCGATATCTTCTGGTTCTTCGTCTTCATTAGTGTCGTCGACCACTGTTGGCAACATGGCTGGTGGAGTAGCATCTTCGTCTGTCTGGTCCTTTTTATCTTTATCATCATGAGAAATACGGAGTGCGCCATCTTCGTCGGTTTCGCTGTCGTCATCTGATGATTTTTTAGTGCTTGTAGCTGGCGCATTCCCCACCGCTTCGAGCTTTGAAGCAATGAGTTGCTGGTTAGCACCGGCAGTCATCAGTTCTGAGGCCATATTCATAGCGATCGGGTTGGTTTTATCATTACTAAAGCGGTCGGTTTCGGCCACGATACCGGTCATAAAGGCCGTGGCCATCTGCGCGTCGAGCGCGTCGCTGGTGAGGCCGTGTGCCAAGCCTACTAGCATTTCGGCCAAGCTACTTGCCCCTGTTTCAACCCAGTTGATAGCACCGATGGTACTCTGGTCGCGATTGTTAATCGAAATTACCGTGGCGTCGTGCAAAATTCGGCCGTGGGCCATGATTGCTTTGTCGAGGTCGGTACGTTCGTGTACCCCGAGCGCCACCACCACATCCACGTTAAAGTCACCCTGACTAAACTCAAGGTCGGCATCGCTAATACTCGTGCGATACGGCGTAATAAAGATCTTTACAATTTTGTCTTCGACTTTGTAGCGCAGTTTGTCAGCTTTCGATTTGTCGAGTGCAATAATAAAGTCGCGTAAAGAATCGGTGTTCTTCTCGATGGTTTCTTCGGGCTTGAGGAACTCGAGGGTGGAAGGTATTTCACCGCTAAACACTGCTGTGCCATGTTTGCCAAGCTTATTGAGCAGTAGTGTAAGCCCGATACAAGATGATAATTGGTCGACCGATGGGTTGGTACTCACGGTGACCAGGACATTATTCGCTTCTCTTAAGCGATCGATGATTTGTTGCTTGGCGTTTTGATCCATTTGATTGTTTTTTATTTTAAGGAAACCTTAGCCAGATGGTATCATGAATGCTTATGTTTGTCTAGAGTTTTTCTTTACAAATCCGCCCCTGTAAGGTATAGTGTTCTGCAACGCATAAAATAGTAATGTTACATAAAGGAACGACATGCCAATTATTAAGTCAGCAAAAAAACGCGTAAAAACAGCCCGAAAAGCAACCGTACGCAACAGCAAAACCAAGCGATCTTTAAAGAGCGCCCTTAAAAGCTTCACCGACGCGGTAGCTGGTGGCAAAGATACCAAAAAAGCTCAGTCACAGGTACAGAGCAACATCGACAAAGCCGTCAAAAAAGGTGTGATGCACAAGAACAAGGCTGCTCGCAAGAAGAGCCAGCTCGCCAAAAAGGCTAAAGCTGCTGCTGGTACAAAGAAGGCCACCGCCAAAGCCGCACCAAAGAAAACTGCTGCCAAAAAAGCTCCTGCAAAGAAGAAATAGCCTAGCTCAGGCTCAATAAATACTGTTGTAGCGCATCGTCGGCGTCGATGGGTTGGCTTTTGAGGCGCACGTCGAGTCGGGCAGCGTCGGCGATCCATTGTTTGAGTTGTGCCAGCGAACAACGCTGGGCTACTGCCGTACTCTTTTTTACGACGTAGGGGCTTACTTTTGCTTCGCTGGCGATGGTTTGCGGGTTGCGCTCCCCTGCTGTCTTAACTAATGCCACAATATGCAGCTGCCAAGCAAGCAATGCCATAATGGCCAGTGGTTCCACCTTTTGTTGTCGCTGCTCATGATACATCTGGAGTACTTTTTGTTGGTTACCGGCAAGCGCGGCGTCGAGTAAGTCGAACGTGGTGCTTTGCGGGTTAGGGTCGGTCAGCTCGTTAATACTCTGCCGAGTAACGCTCGGGTTATAACTGAGTAACTTTTGCAGCTCGTTACTGAGCAATAGTTGGTTTGCACCGACTCGCTGCACCAAATAATTGGCATCGGCCGTACTGAGCGTACCGCCTGAGGCCTGAGCTTGCTCTACCAGCCACTTACCCAGTTCGAATTCCTGTAACTCCTTGTATTCACGTAGGTCAGTCTGTTTTTGAAGCGTTTTATAGTAGCTGGTGCGCTTGTCGGGGCGCGGCTCCACGATGATCAGTTCGGTGGTTTCGGGTACGTCGCCGAGCAGCTTTTCAAGCCCTTCCTGTACGACTTTTTGAGCCGATGGAGTCGTGATAATCACCATGCGCTGAGCAGCCAAAAACGGCAATGCCTGGATAATGCTGGGCAGTTGCTGCGGGTCGAGCTCGGCGCCGTCGTATTGCTCCAGGCCCATCGAAGTATGAGCCGCCACAAACTCATCGCGCAGCTCACGGAGTGCGTTTCGCAGCGCAAAATCATTGGTGCCGGTGAGCGTTATGGTCATGCGTAGCCTTTCGGTAGTTTTTGTTCGTGCGGGCACAGGTGTGTGCCTCGCCCGGCTACGCGAATCTTGATAACCTCGTGGCCGCATCGCGGGCACGGCTTGCCTTCGCGGCGAAATACTTGGGCAAAAGTAAGGTAGCTCCCCCGTTTACCTTTCGCGTCCACGTAGTTGCGGTCAGAAGAGCCGCCCTTTTCGATGCTCAACCGCAATACCGCTTGGAGTGCCGTAAATAATGTGTTCAATTTGGCTTTTGGCACATCGCGTACCCGCAAGCTGGGGTGAATTTTAGCCGTAAATAACGCTTCGTCTGCATATATATTACCAATACCTGCCACCACTGTTTGATCGAGCAAAACGGCCTTGATTCCAGAGTTTTTACGGCGTTCCAATCGGGCGATAAAATCCGTGGTTGTAAAGTCCGCCGCTAATGGTTCGGGGCCGAGTTTTTTGAAGAAATCGATATTCGGGATTTCGGCCGTGGGCACCAGCCGCACCCAGCCAAATTTGCGCTGGTCGTTAAAGAATAAATTGGCGCCATCGAGTTGCAGCGTCACGCGCGTGGAACGGTCGGGCAAGTCGCCGATCAGGCTGTGGTTGGGGTGTCCTGCCCCAAACCGCTCGCCACTTTTGGCACGGTACACCAACTGCCCAGTCATCTTCAGATGAATCAGCACACTATATTTGGTATCGAGCTCAATAATCAGTACTTTGGCGCGGCGTTTCACTTCGAGTACCCGCGCGCCAATCAGAAACTTTTGTACATCAGTGTCGCTGTTGGGGAAGGCCTTGGCAGTTTCTACCTCCACGCCTGTAATGACGTGCTGGGGCAACAATGCCGCCAAGCCCTGGCGGACGGTTTCTACCTCTGGTAATTCCGGCATACAAGTATTGTAACAGGGTTTAGTCGCTTACGCTGCCTGAGCCTGAAGCAGCATTTTCAAATTATAGGCTGTCGAGTAGAGTTGTCGATCTGCCCCAAGCAGCGCAACATCTGCTAATTCTTGCAATAACCCGAGTTCCTGACCAGCAAACTCGACAGACTTATTCGGGCCCTGATGATCATGATAAAAATCGAGTGCATTATCGACAACCATGTGCATTACTTCGACAAGGGGGCGTCCGGATGACTCAGGTATGGTCTCGAGGTCTTGGTCAAGGTACAAGCCCGAAACATCGCGGATGAGCTGAAGTTGCTTTTGATCGGCTATTTCTACTGTTTGTGTTGCTGTTTGTTCTCCTATGCTCATATTTGGCCCTTTCCGTTTTTATTTCGTGAGAGCTCATGCTTACGCTTTTACTATACCGCTCTGCTTTGGGTAAAGACAACCCCTTTCGTGCACTTTATGCGTATAATAGCTACATGACGCATGCACTGAGTGATTTACTGGCCGACAAGTTCGATAACGAACCGCCCGAAATGAAGGTGATCAAAGACTACGTGCAGGCCAATTTTAAAGAGTCGGTAGCAGTAACCGTACGTGAGAAGCAGATTGTGATCAACACGCGCAGCAGCGCACTGGCTGGAGCCTTGCGCCCGCATTTGTATGAACTCACCAAGCTCTGCAAAACCAAAAAACGCTTATCAATTCGTATCGGCTAAGATTGCTTTTATAGCCTGTTTAGCTTGCGGGAAATCCTGGTAGACCACCCCTTGCATGCCCAGCTCTTTGGCAGCCGAAACGTAAGTCTCGATGTCATCAACAAAGATCACCTCGTTTGGCTCAACATCAAGCCGCTCACGGGCAATTTCAAAGATTCGTGGGTCTGGCTTCGTGACACCAACTTGATATGAAAAAACCATATCGTCAAATAAGGCCTGCTCACCTGATGTCAAAAGCTCGTCGGTTATCCAGCTGGTAGCCACATTGCTAATCAAGCCGATTTTGTAGTTTTGCTTAAGCTCAGCGATGTATTCCAAAAGAGTGGTGTTCTTAGATGATCCACCATTTCGTGCCTGTTCAATGAGCTTTGGCGAGCGCCCCGTAAGCTCCTGAACCTGCTCAAAAAAATCATCATTCGTAAGCATGCCGCGGTCGAATGCGTGGTTCAAATCACTCGCCTGCCTTCGAATTTCGGGTTCTAATGTGCTGCAAAACTCTTTCCAAAGGTCGGCGGTCAGCACCCCAAAACAGTCAAAAATTATAGCTTTGATCATGCTCCTAGTATACAGAGTAGAGCTTAGAGTACGAGGCCGGTGTTGCGGCTACCGCTCGCGCTGCTACCAAGGCTTACCCCGCTCGTCACTTGGCTGTAATCGGGGAATTGTGTCTGGAACAAAGTGGTGGTGAGTGAAACATTGCCGCCGAAAGTTCCTTCGGCACACGAAGCTGACCACAGATCTACCACATTTTTACCAGCATCAATAAGCTGGTATTGGGTCCTGTTACCCAACGGACAGATGGCTTGAGGATCGACGCCCCTAGCCACTCTTCGCTCGTTCGTAAAACTGGCGCGAGTAAGCGCTTTTAAGAAGTCACTATAGGCATTGGTGTTGTTGTCGTACGACTTGGTAGTTGCTATTTGGCCTTCGTAGCCGGTAAGCACTTCAATGGTGCGCACGCGCGGGCTCACTGTCATGCGAATGGTTTGGTGATTCTCGTTGGCGTTAATGGGGCCTGCAATGGTAAAGCGTACCTCTGCAGAAGTATTGTCGGCGTAGTCGTTCAGGTCTGTGCCAATATCATTGCCACCAGTCGACCGATTACCAGAGTCACTCCTCACGATAAGGATGATGCCGAAAATCAACAGCAGGATAACTGCAAACGTCGCCAAAAAGTATCTCGTACCACTGTTCATTACAGCGAAATAATAACATATTTGTATTTAGATTACAAACT